>JBGVON010000103.1:0-2084 GCA_045126495.1 Faecousia sp. | reverse complement strand
GCAATGGTCTACGAGAGCGGATTTACGGAAATTGATGGCTCTGATGACGCCCATATCACACAGGAATCTTTGGAAGAGGTTCAAAAACGGGTAGAGGGAAATATGGAAGCCTTTGCCGGAGAAGTCGGCTCCTTATCAGATATATTGTATTCTGTCAGTGACCTGTTTGCTTCGGCACTACCGTCTACTGAAAGTGTCTCGAACAATTATGACGCTATTCGGGAAACAACAACGAACCTTAATCAGAGTACCGGCTCATATGAGGCGTCACATCTCGGAGATTGCGCTAATATCAATGGAATGCTGGAAAGTGTGCTGTCCATAATAAGTGCGCAAAGCGCCGGCACAATCAGTGTTAACAATTACTCAGCCGGAAAAATAGCAAATCTGGATGCGTTCAGGACTCTTCAAGAGTCTTACGGAGCCAGTGTACAGTATTATTCAGATAACATGCAGCAGATTGCAGATGCACATGAGAATATTGCGTCTAAAATAGAGGCAGAGATTGCTGCGGCGGAAAAAGCTGCGGCTGAGGAACGTGCAAGAAAAGGCTTCTGGGATGCAGCAGCTGCAATAGGAACGATGGCGATTGGTGCAGCTGCAATTATTTGTACCGGAGGGGCAGCAACACCGCTTGTGGTTGCGGCGGGTGTAAGCGCCGTGGCATATGGAGCCAGCAATCTCGGAGAAGCGGGGCAGGATATCTATTATGGGTTAAAGGGGGATGCACAGACAAAATCCTTTAACCTTCTGCGGGATACTGTCTTTATGGGAAACCAGACAGTATATGACATTTGGGGTTCTGCCAGTACAGCCATGAGTTTGGGGTTCGCATTCGCAGGAGCTGGGACTCAGGCAGCGGTACAAGCCGGTTCAGTCAATCCCCTGTCTGGAAAAGGAATAACTCTGGCGCTGAAAGGTAATGCCAAGGCTTTGCTGCATAGTAGTGTGCCTGACATAATCAAGGGGGCAGCGAAATTTACTGGGAAAACAATCCTTACCGTAGGGACCGGTGTTGTTACAGAAAAAATAATAACGCCGTTTACATCGGAAGATTTTGGTCGCCTTGCCGGGATTATTGCTGCCGGCGAGGTTGCAAATAAAACATTTACCTCAAAGATAAGTAAATGGGATGATTGTAATAAACCTCGATATGATCAATATATGGAGCATAAGGCGGTATATGACAATCCAAAGTATTATAATCAAAATACAGGTGAAACAATATGGCCTCCGAACGATGGTGCTGCCGGCGAGGTGACAACAACAGTGCTTCCGGAAGGCACACGCATTGACCGATATGGATCTGATTTTGGTACATACACGTCACCTGAAGGTACCCCGTATGAAATGAGGTCGGTTGCACCGGGAACTGATCAGAAACCCTATAGTGTGTTTGAAGTGCAGTCACCTTTAGAAGTACAGTCAAGCGAAGTGGCGCCCTGGTTCGATCAGCCCGGAGGCGGTATTCAGTATAAGCTTCCGGAGTCAGTGGATGATTTACTGGAAGCGGGAATAATAAGGAGGGTGAAGTAGATGACAATAGATGAATTAAAAAGAGACTTGGAGAAATATAGTATTTCGAATGATCTATATGCCATTATGAACAAAACTCTTCCGAATGAAAAGTTGTGTTTAACAGAGGAAGAAGGCAAATGGGAAGTGTATTACAGTGAACGTGGGCATAAAACCGGTCTCAAGACTTTCGATACGGAGTCGGAGGCTTGCGAATACTTTCGGAGAAAGATAATCAGGTATTCGGAGCGTTTGAATACTTTGTAGATTGTAACTATAAGAATATGGATAGCACTTAAAGGATGCATTATATATTGGATTGTATACCCGGTACAAAGTGAGTAGATAGCTTTGTATGGGAACATAAACTTAAAGCAATCAGGAACAAAATTCTCACGCTTGGAAAGAGGTGATTTGGCTTGAAGAGAATTGTAACTGTGTGTCTGGTTGTTTGCGTAGTATTATTGATTGGATGCGTTAAGAATAATTACGATTCCTTCGCCGAGGTCTACGAGAGAGGAACGGTCACGCAACAATTGGAGTATGCTGTAAAGAATGAGCTGCTTGAA
>JBGVON010000102.1:0-2639 GCA_045126495.1 Faecousia sp. | reverse complement strand
GGATGCCTTTGACCGGGACTATGATGGTTTTGTGCCGTTCCCCAACGGCAGCTGGATCAGCGGCAATCTGGGTTATGACGCCGGCGAAAATCTTCTCTTTACGCTGGACGGCACAGAGCCCGCACCGGAAGGGAAATTTGTGTCCCAAATGCACCTGAGGGTGAAGGAATTTGTGGAAAGCAATAACCTGATTCTGAAAACGGACTACTATAAGAACTGATACAAGAGGCCGGAGATTTCTCCGGCCTCTTCAGCTCGTCAAAAAACTTCCAATACGCCCTCGTTTCTGGTATAATAAAGGAAACGGGGGTGTATTTATGGAACAATGGCGAAAAGACGCAAGAAGCGAAGTAATTATTGTAGATTTAGAAGCATTGGTACCGCAGGATCATCTTCTGCGGAAGATAGAAAAAGTAATGGATTACGAATGGCTGTATGAGCGGTTAGACCCGTACTACTGCCATGACAACGGCAGACCGGGCACAGATCCCGTTGTTCTCATAAAGATGGTACTCATTCAACATCTATTTGGTATTCCGTCGCTGCGTCAGACATATCAACGAATTCAGGACACGCTCTCCTATCGTTGGTTTTTGGGCTATGGATTACTGGATGAGATTCCACACTTTGCCACGGTGAGCTATGCTTTCTGCAAGAGATTCCCGGAAGAACTAACACAAGAAATTTTTGAGCATATTCTCAATAAGGCATTAAACAACCGTATGGTAGACCCCAGTGTTATCTTTATTGACGGAACCCACATCAAAGCCAGTGCTAACAAAAAGAAGTTCCAAAAGGAACAAGTAGCAAAGGCAGCAAAAGTGTATTCAGGCCAACTGCGCCGGGAAGTAAACGCAGAGCGAGAGAAGTTAGGAAAGAAACCTATTGAAGATGACGAGGATGACAGCGATCCCCAGAATCCCACCGGCGGTGGAACCGTGGAAAAGACCGTATCCACAACTGACCCTGAAAGTGGAATGTTTGTAAAGGGAGAGCACGAGCGGCAGTTTGCCTATGAAGCTCACACCGCCTGCGACAGCAGAGGCTTTGTTCTTGGTGTAGAAGTGACGGCAGGTAATGTGCATGACAGTGTAGCCTGGGATAAACTCTATGATGAAGTTACCCACAAGCATAATGTTCAGTTCGTAACCATGGATGCTGGATATAAGACCCCCTGGATTGCAAAGAAGACCTTTGACGATGGAAAAGTACCGATTCTGCCCTACACAAGATACCACGGAAGCCAGGAACGATATAAACCCTGGGAATACACCTATGACCCTGCAAACGACACCTACATCTGCCCTCGTGGAGGTGTGTTAAGGCACACCACTACAGACCGGGATGGCAAAAGAACATACCGCAGCACGCCCAAGGATTGCGCAAATTGCCCCTGTAAAGCAAAGTGTGGAGCTAACGAAAAGGGTCAAAAGTTATACACAGCACACATTTGGCAGGAGTATCTGGACTTAGTAGAACAGATACGAAAGACGGAGCGTGCAAAGAAAATTTATGCACAACGCAAAGAAACGATTGAGCGTGTCTTTGCAGATGCAAAAGAGAAACACGCAATGCGATATACACACCATAGAGGCTTGGCCGCAGTCACAAGATGGGTCAGGCTTAAATATGCTGCCATGAATCTGAAAAAACTGGCAAATTGGAGTTGGAACAACTCCTTTTTCTCCACAATCTGGTTCATATTTGCCCCAAAATACGCTAAAACCCCTGCCTTCACTTAAAGAAAGCAGGGGTTCTTTGACAGACTGAAAAAGGGCACGGCTTCCCGTGCCCTTTTGAAATGTGTTATTCGCCGTTGCCTTATTGGGGTATCCGCTGCAGCAGAAGCTGACGAGGCAGGAGCGTACAAACGAAAGACGGTATTTTCGGCTCAATTAAAGTCCGGGAAAGGAGAATCCCAACGCTGCCAAATGGGTGGCCATGCGGCTCAGGTTTTTATCGGCGAAGGTGTTTTCTCCGAAGATCCGGTACAGCCACCGGATGCTCAGATCATGCCACTGGGCAAAGGCGGGGTTCAGATACTGGCTGCTGCCGTCGGCGGAGGTTTCGTCGGCCAGGGCATAGCCGTGAGGGCCGTGCTGGAAAATGTGCAGCTCATAGCCCAGACCCAGCTTGGAATACTTCTGAGCCACCGGCAGCGCACCGTAGGCAGTGAGCATATCCTCGGCGGTGGCCGCCAGAAATACCGGGGGACTGTTTTCGGTGATGTGGTTTTCCAGGCTGAAATAAGCGGCATCCGCATCGGTCACATCCTTGCGTCCGGTGAGCAGCTGCAGCATAAAATTCACGCCGGGATAATTGGGGATATTCACCGCCGGGTAGCCCAGGATCATGGCGTTGGGTTTGTGTTCACCCAGCAGGCCGGAGGCCAGCGCCAGATGACCGCCGGCAGAGAAGCCGCAGACGGCGATCTTCTGGGGGTCAATGTGCCAAGCGTCGGCATTTTCCCGCAGATGGCCGATGACCCAGCTTACCTCTGCCAGGGGGCTGAAGTCGGCCGCTTCCCAGCCGGTGGAATAGCGCAGAATAAAGGCGTGAAAGCCCCGGGCGGCATACCGCAGTGCCACAGGCTCCGCTTCCCGGGGGGAGCAGTAAGCATAGCCGCCGCCGGGGCAGAC
>JBGVON010000101.1:0-9954 GCA_045126495.1 Faecousia sp. | reverse complement strand
GCCGGTCAATCCGGAAGACCCGCCGTTTTTATATATTCTTTTTTTATATTGTATCTGTGGAAAAAAACCTTGTTTTTTCAAGGTTTCTGTGTTAAAATTCATGGTGAGAAAGTATCGCATTTTTCCGCTGTGAAAATACGTTTTTTGGATAGAGAGAAAGGAGTTTTTTATGTTTGCATCTGCCTATGTCTGGGCAAAAGTCATCAGCTATCTGGAAGAGCGGCTCACCTCCACCATGGTCTCCGCCTGGTTTGACGATGCGGAGGTCATTGAGCTGAATGATGAATACCTGATTTTATACACCCCCGATGAATTCCGCCGGGAAATCATCGTCCGTCGCTGCACCGAATACGTGCAGGACGCCTTAAAAGAAATTTTCAATTCCGATGCCAAATTGAAGGTTCTTGGCACAGAGGAATTTGAAAAATATAAATCCCAAGGAAAAAAGTCCGGTACCATGGACTTTAATCCCCAATTTTCTTTTGATAATTTCGTGGTTGGCCCCTCCAACCGCTTCGCCCACGGCGCCGCCATCGCGGTGACCAACACCCCCGGTCAGGTCTACAATCCCCTGTTTATTTACGGCCCTCCCGGCGTGGGTAAGACCCACCTTTTGTACGCCATTGCCAACGGCATCCGTAAAACCAATCCCGATGCCAATGTGGTCTACATCAAGGGCGACCAGTTCACCAATGAGCTCATCGACGCCATCAAGACCGGTAAAAATATCGAATTCCGCAGCAAATACCGGGAAGCAGATCTGTTCCTCATTGATGATATTCAGTTTATCGCCGGCAGAGAATCCACCCAGGAGGAATTTTTCCATACCTTTAACAAGCTGTATGAAGAGCATAAGCAGATCGTCATGACCTCCGACCGGAAGCCCGGCGATATGCTTACCTTGGAGGATCGGCTGCGTACCCGTTTTGAATGGGGTCTGCTTGCCTCCATTGAAGCTCCGGATTATGAGACCCGTATGGCGATCATCAAAACCAAGGCACTGTCGCTGGGTCTGGAACTGCCGGACGATGTGTGCAATTTCATCGCAGTAAATGTCACCAACAATGTCCGTCAGCTGGAAGGAACGGTGAAAAAGATCAAGGCCTACCACGATCTGGACGGCATGCCTCTGACCCTTACCAGCATTTCCAAGGTCATTGGGGATATGTATAAGAGTGGCGAGGGCAATACCCTGCCCACCCCGGGTTTGATCATCAGCCAGGTGTGTAAATTCTATTCCGTGGACGAGTCCGTTCTGCGTGGCACATTGAAGAATAAGGGCACTGCCGAAGCCCGGCAGGTTGCCATTTATCTGATCCGCAAGCTGACCAATTTGTCCACCCCGGAGATCGGTAAGGAGCTGAATAAGGACCATTCCACCATCCTTTATTCCATCAATAAGATCGGTGATGCTCTGAACGCCGGTGACGAATCTCTGCAAAATCACATCCGGGACATCACCGCCAATATCAATTCCTGTTTGTAAAAGAATGCAAAATGAATGTATTGCCTTTTGGTAATGAATTTAAAATATGTCGCTACGCGACACCTTCACTTTGCATTTTACACTTTGCACTTATTAACAATACCTGTGGAATGTGGATAGAATTACTGTGGAAAAACATTGTCAAACCTTTGCAATTTTCTGTCTGTTGAAAAGCTTTGGAATTTTCCCGGAAGCCTGTTGAAAAAAAGATGTTGGAATTTCTAAGAAAATCCGGGTTTTCCACATATTTTATCACTACTACTATTACTACTACCAAAAATATCTATAAATATATATATTTTTTATATTTTCAGGAAAGAAGGATTTTGCTATGCGTTTTACCTGTGAAAAAAGTATGCTGGTCTCCGGTCTGAATATTACCGGCAGAGCTGTCGCCCAAAAGAGCGCCCTGTCTGCCATCGAGGGTATCTTTTGTAAGGCTGGGGCGGATCTGTGTCTGACCGGCTATAACATGGAAACCGCCATCACCTATTCCATTGATGCGGAAATTGCCGAAGCAGGTGAATGCGTTTTGCCGGCAAGACTGTTTGGTGATATTATTCGCCGTCTGCCGGAAGGCTTGGTGACGGTGGTAGTGGATGAAAATTATAAGGTCTCCATTCGGGCAGGTTACGCATCCTTCACCATTTCCGCGGAAAATGCCGAGGACTACCCGGAATTGCCCGAGGTGAATGCAAGCAACAGTATCAGCATTCCGCAAACTGCTCTGAAAGAGCTCATTGGCGGTACGATTTTTGCCGTTTCGGAAAATCAGGGCAGACCTATCCACACCGGCGTAAAATTCGAGGTGGAGGAAAATGCGGTATCTGCCGTTGCGGTGGACGGTTTTCGTCTTGCCCGCCGGACGTATCATTGCGAGAATGCCACCGGTAAGAATATTTCCTTTGTTGTACCCGCCCAGGGTTTGAAGGAAGTGGAAAAAATCCTGCAAGACGGCGATGAGGACGTTGCTTTCGTCCTTGGCAGCAAGCACATTTTGTTCCGGATGGGCAATGCCACGCTGATCTGCCGCCTGCTGGAAGGTGAATTTTTGGATTGGAGAAAGGTAGTTCCTTCCAATTGTCCCATTAAGCTGGTTGCCCACGTCAGTGATCTGGCATCTTCCATTGAGCGTGTGGGTCTGATCGTTTCGGAGAAATACAAAAGCCCGGTGCGGTGCGTTTTTGCCAATCAGGAGCTGCTGCTGAAAACCAATACCACCATCGGCGCAGCAGAGGACCGGTGCAGTCTTGCCGGTGACGGTAAGGATTTGGAAATCGGCTTTAATGTGCGGTATCTGGCAGATGCCCTGCGGGCAGTACCGGCAGAAGAGGTCTGTCTGGAACTGACCAACAGTCTTAGCCCCATTGTGCTGACCCCTGTGGATGAGAAAAAGGACTTTGCTTATATGGTCCTGCCGGTAAGAATTAAAAATTAAATTATGTAGGGCGGGGGTTTACTCCCGCCACCAACAAATCTATTTCGGCGGGACTAAGGCCCCGCCCTACAATAAAAATAGTAGGTATTTTATGAAAGTAACAGTTACGAAAAAAGAACCTAATGCCACCAAAGTGGTGATCCATACAGAATTTATTAAACTGCAAGACGCCATGAAGTATGCCAATATCGTCTACTCCGGCGGCGAAGCCAAACAGCTGATTTTGGAAGGACAAGTTAAGGTAAATGGCGAGGTTTGCCCTATGCGGGGCAAAAAACTCTATCCCGGAGACCGCTTTTCCTTCATGGGCGGCCACTATTTGATCTGTACAGATGAAGCTTAACAGTATCAGGCTGGAAAATTTCCGGAATTACCGGGATATTTCCTTGGAATTTGATCCGGGGGTGAATCTGCTGGTGGGCAACAACGCCCAAGGCAAGACAAACCTTTTGGAAAGCATTGCTTTTCTGGGGTCAGGTCGGGCATTCCGCACCCAAAAGACCGGAGAGCTGATTCACTTTGGAGCAGAATTTGCTCAGTTGGAGGGAAGTATTTTTTCCCAGCAGCGGGAGCAAAGTCTGCGGTGGGTGCTGTTTCCCGGGACCCGTCCCCGGCAGTTGTACCGCAACGGGGTGAAAAAGAAATCCGCCGGAGAGATATCCGGAGTATTGCAGACGGTTTTGTTCTGCCCGGAGGATTTGATGGTGCTGAAAAGCGGCGCATCCAGCCGCCGGCGGCTGGCAGATCATGTGATCTGCCAACTGCGCCCCAATTACGAAGCGGCGCTGACGGAATATAACCGGATCTTGGAGCAGAAAAACCGCATTTTGAAAGACCGGCATGAGAATCCTGCTCTATTGGAAATTTTGCCGGAGTACAATACCCGATTGTGTCAGGTGGGGGCGCTGATCATCTCCTACCGGGCTAGATTTTTTGAAGGTCTGGGGCAGGAAGCGGCGGCATACCATGGACATTTTTCCGGGGGAAAAGAAAATTTTTCCCTGTCCTATAAGACCGTGTCCACGGTGGACGATCCCTTTGCCCCGGTGGCAGAGCTGGAAGAACGTCTTTTAGAACACTTAGAGGGTCATTATCGGGCGGAACTGGAAAGCTGTCAGTGCCTCACCGGACCTCATAAGGATGATTTTGACGTGCGCCTGTCGGATATTTCCCTAAAAGCCTTTGGTTCTCAGGGGCAGGTGCGCACCGCCGCCATCAGCTTAAAGCTCGCCCAGCGGGCGCTGATGGAAAAGCAGACCGGGGAAACGCCGGTGCTTTTACTGGACGATGTTTTGTCGGAACTGGATCCTGCCCGGCAGGATTTTGTTCTGAATCAGATCACCGCAGGACAGGTGTTTATCACCTGCTGCGAACCTGGCAGACTCACCAGATTAGGTAAGACCATAGAAATAGAGAATGGAAATATAATTGAAACTTGAAATTGTAGGGGCGAGCATCGCTCGTCCGATACTTTAAAGACAAACTTGTATAGGCGGACGACCAATGGTCGCCCCTACATTACCGAATATCAATTGAAAAGTCAGGAGGACTTTTTATGTCAGAAGAAACCAAGGTAACACAGGAATACGGTGGTGAACAGATCCAGGTGCTGGAGGTCTGGAAGCTGTTCGGAAGCGCCCGGGTATGTATATCGGCTCGACCTCTTCGTCCGGTCTGCACCATTTGGTGTATGAGATCGTGGACAACTCCATTGACGAAGCGTTGGCAGGCTATTGTGACCATATTAGTGTCACCATCAATCCCGGCAACTCTATCACCGTTACCGATAACGGACGGGGCATCCCCGTAGATATTCAGCCCCAGACCGGAAAGCCCGCATTGGAAGTGGTTTTCACGGTTCTGCATGCCGGCGGTAAGTTCGGCGGCGGCGGTTATAAGGTCTCCGGCGGTCTGCATGGCGTGGGCGCGTCTGTTGTCAATGCCCTGAGCCAGTCCCTCACCGCCCGGGTGTTCAAAAACGGCAATATTTATGAGATGAAATTTGCTCGGGGTCACATCACCCAGGAGATGAAAATTGTCGGTACTACCGATAAGACCGGCACGGAGGTCACCTTCCAGCCGGACCCGGAGATGTTCGACGAGGTGGTCTATTCCTACGAGATCCTCCACGAGCGTATGCGGGAGGAGGCCTTCCTCAACGCAGGTCTTTCTATCACCATCACCGATGACCGGGGTGACGAGCCCGTAGGCGAAACCATGTGCTACGCCGGCGGTATTCGGGAGTTTGTCACATGGACCAACCAGAAAAAGACCGTCATTCACAATGATGTGATCTACATGGCCGGTTCTAAGGGCGATGCCTCCGCGGAGATCGCCGTCCAGTATAACGACGGTTACAGCGAGTCCATGCAGTCCTTTGCCAATGATGTGCGCACCCCCGAGGGCGGTATGCACGAGACGGGCTTCAAGACTGCCCTGACCCGGGTGCTCAATGCCTATGGCATGAAGGCGGGTATCATCAAGGGGGACGATAAGGTCTCCGGTGAGGACTGCCGGGAGGGTATCACCGCCATCATCTCCGTCAAGCTCACCGATGCGCAGTTCGAGGGTCAGACCAAGGCAAAGCTGGGCAACGCCTATATCCGCACCTTGGTGGAGCAGATCGTGGGCGATCAGCTTGCCACCTATTTTGAAGAGCACCCTGCCACTGCCAAGATCATTCTGGAAAAGGCCATGATGGCAAACCGGGCAAGAGAAGCCGCCCGGAAAGCACGGGAAAATGCCCGGCGGAAGACCGGTCTGGAATCCGGCGGTATGCCCGATAAATTGCAGGACTGCAACGAAAAAGACCCCTCTTTGTGCGAACTGTACATCGTCGAGGGTGACTCTGCCGCAGGCTCTGCCATTCAGGGCAGAGACTCCCGCTTCCAGGCAATTTTGGCCATGTGGGGTAAGATGCTCAACGTGGAAAAGGCAAGAGCCGATAAAATCTACGGCAACGATAAGCTGTCCCCCCTGATCATCGCATTGGGCGGCGGCATTGGCGAGGATTTTGATATCCAGCGCCTGCGCTACCATAAGATCATCATTATGTCCGATGCGGACGTGGACGGCGCTCATATCCGCACCCTGCTTTTGACCTTCTTCTTCCGCTACATGCGTCCTCTCATTGAAAACGGCTTTGTGTACTCCGCTGTGCCGCCCCTTTATAAACTGAAAAAGGGCAAGACCGAGCGGGTAGCCTATTCTGACGAGCAGAGAGATGCCGTCTCCGCAGAAATGCGGGGCGAGGGCAATGTCAAGGTGGAGATCTCCCGGTTTAAGGGCCTTGGTGAGATGGATCCCCATGAGCTGTGGGAGACCACCATGGATCCCACTACCCGTACCCTGCGCCGGATCACCTTGGAGGATGCCCGCCGGGCAGACGAGATCTTTACAGTGCTTATGGGCGAGCAGGTGGAGCCCCGTAAGGAATGGATCGAGCGCAACGCAAAATATGCGATAAACATTGATATTTAAAGTCATGTCACCTTCTTTGTCATTGCGAACCAGTGACCGTGTCACTGGTGTGGCAATCTAAAAAATAAGGTAGAAAAATGCAATACTATGTTTATATACTTGCAACACAAGATAATCGGGTCATATATACGGGCGTAACCAACAATTTGGTAAAACGGATATATGCCCATAAAAACAAACTTGATCCGAAAAGTTTTACATCTCGTTACCATGTAGATAAATTGGTATATTATGAATATACCGGGGATGTAAGAGCGGCAATCGAAAGAGAAAAACAAATTAAGGGTTGGAGTCGAGGCCGTAAAAATAAGCTGGTAGAAACAAAAAATCCCCAGTGGAAAGAACTGTACGATAGTATTATTGTGTAGATTGCCACGCCAGTGTGCGCACTGGCTCGCAATGACAATATAATGCGTCACATTTTGGAGGTGCCGAATGGCAAAGCATAATCGTGATTACAAGCCGGAGGATATTTTATTCCCGGAGCAGTCCATCACCCAGTCCAATCTGGTGGAGGAGATGGAAAAATCTTACATTGAATACGCCATGTCCGTTATTGTGGGCAGAGCCCTGCCCGACGTGCGGGACGGTTTGAAGCCTGTTCACCGGCGTATTCTCTATACCATGTACGAGTCCGGTCTGACCTCGGACAAGCCTTTTAAGAAATCTGCTACCTGCGTCGGTGACGTGCTGGGTAAGTACCACCCCCACGGCGACGCATCGGTGTACGACGCCATGGTGCGTCTTGCCCAGAATTTCTCCATGCGCTACATGCTGGTGGACGGCCACGGTAACTTCGGCTCTGTGGACGGCGACCCCCCTGCCGCTTACCGTTACACCGAGGCGCGTATGTCTAAGCTTTCCAATGAAATGCTTCGGGATATCGACAAGGACACCGTCAACTGGGATCCCAACTTCGACGAATCCCGGAAAGAGCCCCGGGTTCTTCCCAGCCGTTTCCCCAATTTGCTGGTGAACGGTTCTTCCGGCATCGCCGTGGGTATGGCAACCAATATCCCGCCTCACAACCTGACGGAGGTCATCAATGCCTGTGTGGCAGTGCTGGACGATCCGGAGATCACCGCCATTGACCTGATGGAGCACATCACCGGTCCGGATTTCCCCACCGGCGGCATCATTATGGGCCGCTCCGGTATCCGCGCCGCCTATGCCACCGGCCGTGGCAAGGTGGTGGTCCGCGCCCGGGCAGAATTTGAGACCTTCGGCGCAGACCGTACCCGGATCATTGTGACGGAACTGCCCTATCAGGTGAACAAGCGACAGCTCATCAAGAATATCGCCGATCAGGTGAAGGACAAGCGCTTGGAGGGCGTGTCCGACCTGCGGGACGAGACCGACCGGAACGGTATGCGTATCGTCATCGAGCTGAAAAAGGACGCAAACCCCCAAGTGGTGCTGAACACCCTCTTTAAGCAGACCGCATTGCAGTCCAGCTTCGGCATTATCATGCTGGCGCTGGTGGACGATCAGAAACAGCCCCGGATCTTGTCTCTGCGGCAGATCATCGACGAATACCTTGCCTTCCAGATGGAGGTTTTGACCCGCCGTACGGAATTTGATCTGCGGAAAGCCCGGGAGCGCGCCCACCTGTTGGAGGGTCTGCTCATCGCCCAGGACAATATCGACGAGGTCATTCGCATCATCCGCTCTGCCTATGACGACGCAAGAGAGCGTCTTTGCCAGCGTTTCGGCTTGGACGAGGTGCAGGCGCAGGCGATCCTGGATATGCGGCTGAAAGCCCTGCAAGGTCTTGACAGAGAAAAATTGCAGGCAGAGTTCAATGAATTGCAGGAAAAGATCGCCTACTATCTGGATCTGCTTGCCAATAAGGAAAAGCTCCAAGGGGTGCTCCGGGAGGAGCTGATCGCCATTCGGGATAAGTTCGGCGACGAGCGAAAGACGGAAATTCAGGATATTGAGGACGAGATCGACATTGAGGATCTGATCGAGGAGGAGACCTGCGCCTTCACCATCTCCAATGCCGGTTACGTCAAGCGCATGCCCGTGGATATTTACCGCACCCAGAGCCGGGGCGGTCGGGGCGTCAATGCGCAGAATTTGAAGGACGAGGACTATGTGAAGAGCCTGTACGTGGCATCCACCCACGATCATCTGCTGTTCTTCACCGATAAGGGTCGTGTCCACCACCGGAAGGGCTACCAGATCCCCGAGGCAGGGCGCACCGCCCGTGGCACCGCCATGGTGAACATCCTGCCCTTGGAGCCCGGCGAGAGTGTCACCGCCACGGTGATCACCCGGGAGTTTGACGAGAACGAGTATTTGATGATGGTGACCCAGCGGGGTACTGTGAAGCGGATCCCCTTTATTGCTCTGAATACCCGGCGCAAGACCGGCATTCGCGCCATCACCCTGGATGAGGGTGATCAGCTGATCAATGTGATCCGCACCACCGGTGACGACAATATTATCCTTGCCACCCGGGAGGGTATGGCCATCTGCTTCAATGAGCAGGATGTGCGTCCCATGGGCAGAGATGCCACCGGTGTCCGGGGAATTATGTTAACCGGAGATGACTACGTTATCGGCGCGGAGAAGTGGGAAGAGGGCAAGACCCTCCTAACCGTCACGGAGAATGGCTTCGGCAAGCGGACGGAATTGGCGGAATACCTGCGTACCGGTCCCGATGGGGAGAAAATCCCCCAGAGCCGGGGCGGCAAGGGTCTGAAAAACTACAACATCACCCAAAAGACCGGCTGCGTGGCAGGTTGCTGCACCGTAGCGGAGACCGACGATGTGATGCTCATTGAAAACGGCGGCGTTATCATCCGGGTGAAGGCTGCGGATATTAACGTGTATAAGCGGGATGTCCAGGGCGTTATCGTCATGCGTATCGAAGAGGGCAACCAGCTGGTGGCCATCCAGCGGGTGGAAGCCGAGGAAACAGAGGCATGAAAACGGTAACCCTGTATACCGACGGCGCCTGTTCCGGCAACCCCGGCCCCGGAGGCTGGGGGGCTATCCTGGAATGTATGGGCGCAGAAAAGGAGCTGTCCGGCGGGGAAAGCTCCACCACCAATAACCGCATGGAGCTCACCGCGGTGATCGCGGGCCTTTCGGCTTTGAAAGAGCCCTGCATCGTGGAGCTGTATTCCGATTCTAAGTACGTCATCGACGGACTGAGCAAAGGCTGGGCGGTTTCCTGGCGGAAAAACGGCTGGAAAAAGGCGGATAAAAAACCCGCCTTAAACCCCGACCTGTGGGAAAAACTGCTGGAACTCACCGCCATTCACCAAATGCGCTACCATTGGGTCAAAGGCCACGGGGATAATCCGAAAAACAATCGGTGCGACAAGCTGGCAGTAGAACAGTCTAAAATGCAAAATGCATAATGCAAAATGCAAAAATTAAATATTAGCTTTTAAAATCGGCACTTGGATATCTTTATCCCTTCGATGCCGTCAATATTTTTCAATAAAAAAAGCCCAAAAGACCAGTAGGCCTTTCGGGGTGAGGACAGTAAAGTCCCGCACGGTTCCACCCGAGCGTTTAACTCAAACATAGATTGTAT
>JBGVON010000100.1:0-34790 GCA_045126495.1 Faecousia sp. | reverse complement strand
ATCAGTATTTTGAGACGGTTTCTTTCGTTCATAACATTTCCTCCTTTAGCTGTTTCCACTGTGCCTTATAGGCGCGCATCATATCGCAGCGGTATTGGGGAACTTTATCGAAACAGCCGCTTTCCGTCACGACCATAGCCGCGCAGGCGCGGCAGGTATTTTTTGCTTTGCAAGCAGCGCATTGGGCAGGCAGACGGATATCCGCAACGGCCTGCTTCATTTGCTCCCATGCGATCGGGAACGGCATTTCAAACACATTGGGGCTGCCGCCCGCCGGGAACATACCGCAGGGTATCATCCTTCCCTGCCAGGTGATCCAGAAACTGCACTTTCCTGCACGGCAGCGAACACCGTCTCCTCCGCAACCTTCTTCCGGATCAAATATCTCCGGAAGCTGTCCCTCCTGTGCCAAAAACCGTTCTTTGCCCAGCGTTAAATAATCCGCATAAGCCATATAATACGCCGCATCCTTAGGAGAGAAACGGTCATTTTTTCCGGTCAATGTCCCGTCCTTGCGAACAGGCGGGAACATATATGTCGCCACCTGCAATATCAAATCGTTTTGTTTTGCAATATCCACCATTTCAGGCAGATCTTTCGCATTATGCGGTGTTAAACTGCAATTCAGCTTCACCGAAATCCCGGCTTCTTTTAACAAGCGGATCGCACCCAGCGTCTGGGTGAAACCCATCGGATTACCGCACAGCTCAGCGTAGGTTTCGTCAGACGCGCCGTACAAGCTGATATTAAACCGCACCGGAGGGCAGTTTTTCAGCCAGTCGACCGTATCCTTGCCGATCATTGTTCCGTTGGAATTGACGGAGATCAAAAGTCCCATTTGATGCAGACCTTCCATGATCTGCCGGAACTGGGGGTGTAAAAAGGGTTCTCCGCCAGTCAGCAGCAAATAGAGCATACCGGCATCCTTTGCTTCCTGTGCCAGTTTCAGCCAACGCTCTGCGTTAGCCAGCGGAGCAATTTTTTCCTGTGCTTGACGGGAGAGTCGGATGTAACACATTTTACAATCCATATTGCACACCGGGGTCAGTTCAAACGTTCCGCTAAAAGGCATTCCCGCAGAAGTTGCCTTCCGGTACAAATATTCTGTTACGGTAGGCGCTACGGGAAGGGTGTTCATAGACAGAGTCCTTTCTTTACAAGTTCAGCGGCACTTTCCTCAGGACGGCATTCCAGCAAGTATATTGGCGTTTCCGCTAATAGCTGCAAGCACAGGTCTGTGGCTTTTGCCACAAAATCCTTCTGCCAATGATGGACAGAAAACTCCGGGTAGAGATACCGGAAAGCTTCGCCCGCAGTCAGCCGACAAAGATGATTTTCCTCGGCTTTCCCTAACAGAACGATCGCTGCCAGCGGTCCACGATCGTTTTTGTAGATCCCGGAGGTTCCGGCATAGGGGCAGCCGTAAGCATACCAGCCGTCACCCTCTTTTCTTAGGGCAGCCCGGTCACCGTTTATGATATCCGCACCCAGATAATTATGCCAAATATCCGCTTGTGTCGATTTACCAATTCCAGAAGGACCGGCAAAAGCAAGGGCCTTGCCCTTGTATTTTATCAATGAAGCGTGCAGCAGCAAACTATGGTGCTGCAACAGCAGTGTTTCCATACCAATGCGATTAAAGATTCCTGCAGTACCTGTAAAATAAGAAAGATAGTCAGGCAGTACACCGATCTCAATATTTCCGTTTTCCAAATGTTGTGTCACTGCAAAGGCCTCCGCCTGGGGGGCATTGCAGTGAAACGTTCGAAGGCTGCCCTGATGGCAGTCATAATATTCCAGCCCACACCACACGCCATCGTTGGAAAACGGGGGCAGCTGTGTGCAGGGGCGCAACACAATAGTGCAATCTGTTTCTTGGTGGCTTGCGCAGAAAAAAGGTTGCAGGCTTTCTGAGATCGTGATCTCATAAGGAGTGCGCAACGCGGTGCGCAACCCTGCAAGTGTAAAATAGTAATTCTTCATAAGCTTTCCTTACGCCCCCGCAGACCAAACGGTCTGCGGGGGGTGAAGTGTTTTGTGTTACGAACGGAAAATATAATTTCCTTCGCTAGGGTTATTGTAGCATGCAAAGCCCATTTGCTCGCCGTTCATTGTGCAGACCGGCTTGTCAATAAAGACAGTAAATCCACCGCCAAGCTCCCAAGCACACTTGCCGGGATCGTTAAAGTTAAGCTGATCTTTGGGGATGTTATCTGCGCAATCCCGGGCTGTTGACTGAGCGAGGGAGAATACTTCCACTGCCAATAAGGGTTTTGCGTAGTTTGATTTCATATTCTCGCCTCCTCAATTTTCATCCAGCCACTGACGAACGGATAAGAACAACAGGTTTGCAAAAGCCAGTGTTTCCTCTGCGTGTTTCTGCGCAGGGGTCTTCGTTGTTTCTTCTGTGGATTCGTCGGGATTAGGATTGCTTTCCGCTTCCAGCAGTCGTGCGGAGAAGCTGCGCATCGTCATAACAGCCATCTGCGGTGCTACGGGTATGATACCTCCGTTAGCCACAGGCTCTCGCATATTGGTTGTACGAAGGTTTGTAACAGACAAAATTGCTCCGTCCGTGTTGCCGTTTTGGATCACAATGTAACCATCCACAGGATTGATACGGTAATACATATCCGTAGAGTGCGTGATCGTAATGGCAGTAGGACTTAGGGTTTGATCGATGCCGCTGACATTGGCAGTCACAGTGTCACCTTTCAAACTCTTCAGTCCCATGTAGTAGGTATTGCCTTCCTTCACTTTCAACACAATTGCTTGACCTGCGCTGAGGTAGACCTCATTCTTAGGACCGTAAGCTTTAAAGGTGCCGATTTCATAAGTGGGCACTCCTACACCGACCTGATCGTTGCCGGAGCCTTGACCGGGCTTGATTTGGTCGATAAATACTGCGCCACCGAAATTGGGCTGATCAGCATTGAAGCTGTTGTTCTTATCGATCAGGATGTCGCGAACCTCGGTGAAAACAGCATTATTTTCCAACCCATAGGCATCTTTCACGGTGCTGCTGTAATAGTTTGTGGTGTTGCCCAAAGGATTATGGATCCGAACACCGTCGATGTAGTATTCGCTCCGTAGGCCGGTTTCTCCCGTTGCCACCGTGGCGATCAGCTGCAAGGTGTATGTGCCGTAGGGAAGATCCTTAAAGGCGACCGTAGGAATGTGGTAATAAGCACCGGATACAGACAGATTATCCATGGCTAAACTCTTGTAGAGTGTGGTAATCTCCTTGCCGTCCTCTCCTACGTTCTTGCTGCTTAGCACAGCAACCACCATACCGGAGGCCTTGTTGGTATGGGTGTAGACCTCAACGCCGGTGCCGGTAAAGGTAAACTGTGCGGACACGCCCGGGGTATTGGTAAAGTGGGCGCTGCCGTCAGTGAAGGTCACATCGTCACCCAGGGAGTCTGTCCATCCGTGGACATCACCGTAGGGAGCAGATTCCAGATGTTCCGGTATCTCCGTATTGCCGCTATTTTCACCTACCATTTCCCAGGCACCGGAGAAGGTAAAGCCTTCCACGCTGTTTTGGGTAGCGCTGTCGGTGGTAATGAAGGAATCTTCGTAATAAATGTTATTGGCCGGAATTACCGTGACCTTATTCCAAAGATTTCCGTTCTCGTTGGCATCTTGGGCAAGAACGGTCTTTCGCCAGGTGTTTCCGAAGACATAGAACGAATCATAGCCGCCCCAATTCATGGAAACCGGGCGGTAGATGACCTTGCCGTCCTCCAGCCGCACATTGCCGTATTGGGTATTGCCGTAAACACTATCCTTGGTATTTTTGATGTTTGGATTATTCACATCAAAACCATTCATGCCATTATTGACGTCAAAGTCCAAATGAATGGGGGTGGCATCCTTGCCGTCCTCGTCGTCAAAGTACCAGTCGGAGAGGACAAATTCCTTGCCGTAGTCCAGCACATACGCCCGTTCCACGAAGATGGTGGTAGGCTGGTTGAAAGCCATCAACAGCTGGCGTTCTCCATTCTCATCCGCAGGCAGCCACAAGCCGGAGCGTTCATGGTTGGTAGCGGTGCTGCGGCCCCACTGAACATCATCCCGTGCCTCTACCGATGTGATCTCTATCACCATCTTGTAACCGTCATGACCTTCTTTGATGTAGTTGTTTTCGAAGTCATAGCCGGTAATGTCTACAGTATGGGGCTTGTCGGCGTCTGTTTTATTGACGTTCTGACTGTAATTAAAAACAGTGATATAGGGGACGTCCTCTCGGGTAGTCACAGTGCCATCTTCATTGGTGAAGGTAACATCTGTGGTTTCCTCGGAACGCACCTCAGGACCCGCGTAATTTTTCAGGGCAAGATCTGCCACTTTTTCTTCGGTGGCTGACCATTCGATCTGACCGGTGACAGCATTATAGTGACCGCCTACCCGATAAGCCGTGATTACCGTATTGGGCGTAAACACCAGACCCTGTCCCATAATATCCCGGAGGATGGTATCGCCATGAAGGACGACCTCCGTGGTGATATTGGAGGTGATCTCCTGCATGACATTGGCAAAGTATTGCTTCAAGTCGTGTTCACTCTCCGTAGTGGAGTAGAAACCGGAGTAAGGTGTTTCCACATAGCCGCCGGGTCGGTAGAGATAGACAGTATTGCCGCTGACTTTGCCGTTGGTAATGGTGGCATCAAAGGTAGTGGAAATACGGTAATTCGAGCCGTTGCGGGTGTAGTGCCAGCAGTTCTGCTTATACCACCTATTGGAGGTCGTGTACACATTATCCCACTTGATGGGATAGTAAGTATTGCCCTGCTTGAAGTAGTAGGAACCGCCGTCATTGAGCTTAGATCCGTTGGGCGGGGTTACATAGCCGCCTGTAACCATCACATCGTCCATATCCTTGGCGTTGGGATAGTTGGAAGACATTGCATTCATATAGACGGCCACATCACTGGTGGAATCCACACCGGTGCTGGGGTACAGACCGATGGTGTACACATAGGCTTCGTGTTTATATTTGGTTATATAGGCTTCGGCAATTGCTTCGTTGGCAACATTCTTATCAAATCCGCTATTGCCGGGCTGGCCATCCGTAAAGGTGACCATGATCCGCACTCTGCCATCTGCATCGTTGGCATCAAAGATCTTGTTTGCCATTTCCACACCGTACTGCACATAAGTACCGCCGTTTGAACCAAGGCTCTGGGTGGCCTTGATCAGGTTGGGGTTGGTACGGCCGGAACCATTAACACCAAAGGATACCGGCATCAAAGCATCGCGATAGATATTCAGCTCCGGATTGGTGTTCCGGGTCTCGGTGCGGGTATAAATGCTGCTGTGGCCATCCACACAGCGGAAGTTGCTGCCGGTACCGTAGGCATGGATCTCGCGGCGTTCCAGATCGTTTCTGTGGGTCCAGACATCGGTATGGTAGGTAAAGAATTCCTTAGCGGAGTAAAGCTGCTTGTCACCGTAGAGCCAAAGACCGCTGGCATTTCGTGTCAGCTCCACAAAGCTACCCACATCGTTATTATCGTAGACATAGCCGTAAACCGTGGTGCCGTTGAGCACCGCTTCCCGGGCTTCTTCCTCAGTGATCAGATGGTGGTAAGTACTGTGATAGTCCAGCAGCAGGTAGGTATTGTGACTATTTGTGTAATAGGTGCCGGTTGCCTGCACGATACCGGTGTAGGCGGTGTAGTTAAAGCCGGTGACGGGATAGGGGTGGAAGTCGCCGTTGGAGTCGAACACACCGGTATTAACCCATTCATTTAAAGTGCCACCTGCCAGGGGGTACTTCTCGGTGTCGCTGTTGGTGGCGCCTGCTGTGGCATTGCTTGCGTAACCCACGATGGCGATTCGGTGATCCACCTCATTTTGTCGGCCATGTTTTGCAACTTCTTCCACGAAGTTATCCACCGCTGCCTGCAAATCGTCCAGATAACCGTCCTGGACAATGGAACCGGACTGGTCCAGAACCAACACAATATCCAGCGGCGTATTTTGAAGGATCATGGTGGTGACCGGGTTATCCATTGTATAGGTTTCTAAATTAATCGTATAGGTACCGTTGTTGGTCAGACTTACGGTCTTATCCAGTTTCAGATTGCTCTCCACCTGATCCGTATAACCGTCCTTCACATAATAAAGGGTCAGCACATTTTTAGCAGGATCATTTGTAACAGTCAGGACTGCATCCTCAGTCAGGCTATACATCTTATCTCCGACTTTTGCGCCGGCATAGCTATAACCTTCGATACCCAGCACATGCTTGATGGCACTGACTTCGGAACCAACGACCATATTTTCAAAAACCGTTGCGCCCTGCAAGGGCTTTTCGGTATTCAGCTCCAAATAGCGTACCGTGTAGGCGACGCCTTCCAGTTTTCTCCAAACAGCAGTCAATGTTACATTTTCCGCCAAACCTTCTGCCACAATGATCGAGCCGCCGTCATTGCCAACAACCACACCATCGTGATTGGATACCCAGCGTTCAAACACATACCCTTCCCGGAAGGGGAATGCAGTGATGGAATCACCATAGCTCCAGGTATGCAGATAGGAGTAATAGTCTGCGCCGTCAACGCCGTCTGTCAAATAGGAATCCATACCCTGAACGGTTTCATTTTCGTCCAGATCCATATCAAAGACGATCTCATACTCCTTTGGAACCAGGGTTGCTTTCAGGGTGCGGGCTTGTCCGCCGTTTGCTGCGCTGTAACGGGAAGCCGGATCGTATTCAATCATAAACGGTGCGGTATCGCTGTTATAGACCGTTCCGTCAGGCGTAAACACACCGGTTACGTTGCCATAAAGCTTGGATACATTCATCTGATACTCATACAGCGTACCATCGGTATGGTATTGCCACACATACTCGCTGCTGTTGCCGAAACCTTTGGCAGACAGTGGGATGTTCTTGCCGTAGGGAGCAACAGTGTGCTGGGAGATCACGCCGTAGGGATGGATATCGCCCAAATCACGGTACAGGATTTCTGCAAGAGCGCCTGTGGGGCGGAATGCCTCGCTGATCTGGCTGGCATCCACTTCCATCTGCTGCACATAGCTCTCCGGTGCATGCGTCAGGTAACCATAGACCATTGCAATGTAGTCACCGCCGAGAACTGCGGTATATTCCTCCGGGCTGTAACTAATGCCTGCATCCGATTCGTTATCGAAGGTAACTTCGTAATTGCGTCCTAACACAACAATCCGGTATTGGGAACCGTCCTGCACGATGTCTGTGAAGTTGTATTCACCCCAACCGTCTGCACCTAAGCGTTCATAGGTGATTTTAGCTTCATAGCTTGCCACATCCACATACTGACCGTTGATGTCCTTTTGCAGAACGACCATTACATTGTTTGCCCTGTCAACCTCTTTGATGTTGACAGTCTCACCATCCTGCTGATAGGTGCCGGCCACCGTGATGGTACCTTGAACAGATATAGACCGACTATACATGGCATAGTATTCTACGTTTTCTGTCAGGTATGTGCCTGCCAGATTCTGCGCAGGGTTGCCATTTATGTACCAGCCGATAAAGGTATACTTGCTGTTGCTGGGTACAGGAATATACTGGTTCAGGTCCGGGTAAGTGTACTGATTTTCCAGCACCAGCTGCTGCTTGTTTTCCAGCCTGCCGGAACCTGCATCAAAGGAAACCTGATACGGCGCAATGTCAATGGTTGCGGTTGGGATGCCGTTTTGGACGGTACCGTTGTAATAAGCACCCTCCAGATTGCTTGTACCGGGCTTGGTGGGCAGTCTGCCATCGCCTTCCACAGAAATTTTCGCTGTGTACAAGCCGGAGCCATCAGGGGTGTAGGTTTTCAGATCGCCGGCGGCGGGAACTACGCGACCGTTTGGCATCACAAAGGATGTGACTTCGATTCGGTACTCATAGGCGTAGCCCCCTCCCAGTATTGCGCTGTCCCAGTATTTCCACACCGGGTAGAAGCCGGTGCCTGTACCGGTTTCCTGATCGATATACACTGTGGTAGGTGCGCCGTTACCGGCCTGCTGGGTAATGGTGTGCCAGCCTAGTTCTCCGGCGTTGTTATAACCCCAATAGAGGACCTTCACATTCACAGCGACAGGAAGCAGTTCCTTTTCTTCCTCGTTATCCCATTTGGCGACCACGTTAAAGGTAAGGTCAAAGTTCTCCGGCGCATATTTGAATTCAGCCCGAATGTGCTGATCCTGGTTCGCCTGACCGGTATGGGTAACTGTAACATCGTACAGAGGCTTCTGGGCGGAAACCTTATAAATCGCCTGGGGTACATTTTGGAAGGTTACCCTATATGTGGTTATATGATTGACATCGTCATAGAGATAGCTGACATGGTTTTTGTCCAACTGAATCTGATCCAGCGGCAGGTTAACACCGTTTTCTTCCCGCAGGAATTGCAGCAATGCTTCGTGACGGTTGTCGGCGTTGTTGAAGCCGTCACCGCCGTTGTGATCAATGACGATCTCTATGGTAACATCAATATTTTCCTCCCACTGGGCGGTTAATACTGTTTTTTTCGTGAGACTGTTCGTGATGGTCTGACCGGGATAGATCTGGTTGTTATCCTGGTCCAGCCAGTATAGGAATGTATAACCCTCTCGGACCGGTTTACCACCTGCGTCCGTTACAAGCGCTGTAACCGGGTAATTGGTGGTTTCCTGTGCCGGCGAACCTTCCCAAGTCACAGTATCCGTACCTGCGTTTGTGTCATAGCTGACGCTGTAATACTGTAACTCAGTGCGGCCGTTCTGATTATAAATTGTGATCTGGTAACCCTCTATCTTTTGCTTGTTACCATCGGCGTTTTCAATCCAAATGTGATAGGCACCATTTTCCGTTACCATAGCGGTATAAGTACCTGCGGTACCTTTTTGCAAAGGAATGAGGTCACCTGTTCCGCCTTCTTCGGTTTGCATCTCTATATAAAGCGCGCTGCCAGCGCCCCAAATATCCTCTGCATTCGTCTCGGCATCGTTGAGTTTGGTGACCACCGTAGCGGTGTATTTATTTTGCAGATACCACTCGGCATATAAGGTCACATTCGAGTCCTCGATCGTAATCTTATCGCCGGCATCATAATGGGTGCCGGTACCGTCAGCAGAGGTATTCCAGCCGTTGAAAATGTAAGTATCGCCGCCTACGATTTTTCGCAGGCCGCCGGTGTTGCCCAGTACAGTGTGGACGTCGCCTGACTGCAAGCCGCTCTGGCCGGTGGGCGCGCCGCCGGAGGTGTTACCGTTGCCGTAATAGTTTACAGAGTAGGTAGACTTTTTCGTGATCAGGCCATCAATGTGCCAGGCGCTGTCGCTGCGCTGATACTTAATAACATACCAAACAATGGTATAGTCATCAATGCTTTCTCCATTCCCCAGGTGGAAGTTGCCGTTATTGATCGCTGTTTCGATGATTTTCTTTTCCGTTTCTGCGTTATGGGGCTTGTTAACATCGCCTGCTGTGCCGTCAACGATTCCGCTGGTGGGCAGCAGGTAACGGCTGCCACCGGTGGTGCTAAACACGCCCCAGACACCGCTGGTTCCCTGTACCACATCGTTAAGAATTGACGGTTCCAAAATATTTTGTGCGCTTTCGGCAAACTTTCCAAAACCGTTGGAGCCAAAGGTACCATTTAAATTCAAATATCCGGAAACAGCGTGTTCCGCAGGCTCGCCAGGGAAGTCACTGCCTCCAATATACAGCGCCAAATATACATCACCGGTCAAGTCCAACGGTTTACCGGTAGAATCATGGGCGGCAAAAACGCTGGCAGGCAACATGCTCACCAGCAGAACTGCTGCCAAAAATATACATAATGCTCTTCTTTTCATATTTTCCATTCTCCTACACCGAAAATCATTGCGCTACCGGGTAGCGAAGCTGTTGCAGTTCTGCTGCCAACTGGGACTCGATGATCGGCTTTGTTAAGTAGCCGCTGGGACGCAATTTCAGAACTTCTTTCGCATGCTCCTGCTCTGAGCAAACAGTCACAAAAATGATATTCACACAAGGGTTTACCCGGCGAATCTGTTCCGCCAGCGTGATTCCCCCGTGATTGTATAATTCTATCTCACAAATAAGCACATCACAACCATAAGATTGGGCATAGGACAAGGCGTCCTTGGCAACGGTAAATGTCAAAATCGTCGCCTCCGGATATGTCCGTTTTACACTGTTTTTTAAACCCTTGACGATCACCGGATGATCATCTACACAAAGAATTGTCATAGTCTGCACAAACTCCTTTTGGAAATTTACAAACAATATCCCACGTTAGATTATTATGTAGTAAATACTATCACAAAAGGTATGACAAACCTATGACAAAACGCAGCCAGGCAATGCCTGACTGCGTAATAAAATAAAATTATTTTTGCAACAAACCGCAAGTGTCTTCGGCCCAGCTATACTGGGTCATATATTCTCCGTAAAAGGCAGGCGATCCACACTGCAAGTAGCTGTGGTAATCGCAGTTGATCTGAGACGGGTCAATCCGGTATTGGTACCCCTCCTGGCCAAGCGCGCTGCCTGCACCCACCGTATCCAGCGTATTGCGCAGATCCTGCATCAGATGGCGGAAGTAGTCCATATTCTTGGCATCGTCGGAATCCTCCGGCCACAATACTGCGCAGATCTGTTTTCCGGTCATTCCCGCTCCGTTGCGGTCGATCAGAACAGCCAGCAATTCCTTGGCTTTTGTGCGCTTAAAGGTCAGCGTTCGACCGTTACACAACACCTCAAAGGAACCGAAACATTTCACTGTCAGTTTTTTGTCATTCATCGGCTGTCTCTTGATGTGATCCAGTTCCTTTTGTACCGCCTGGGCGGTTATCGGCTTGATTAAATAACCGGAGCAGCGCAGGTGGATCGCATCAAGCGCATATTGCTCATAGCCGGTACAAAAAACGATTTTACAGGACGGCTGCAATTGGCTGATTTTTTCCGCCAGAGCAAGACCGCCTATACCTCGCATGCTGATATCCAGGAAAGCTACGTCAGCGGCATTGCTTTCCATCCATTTCAGGGCAGAAGAACAAGAACTGAAAGTATATAGCTGACGGATGTCCGGCGACGCCTCCACCGCCTCAGCAAGCGCCTGCAACATAGGGTGCTCGTCATCTACCGCAATTGCGATCATAACCCTTTTTCCCCTCCTTCGGAATCCGGATCAGTACACGCGTACCTATTCCGGGCTGACTTTCTATGGTCAGACTGCCACCGCACATAGCCTGCAACCGCTCACGCACATTGCGGATGCCGATGTGCTTTTTCATATCCATCAGACCGGACACATCGAAACCAATGCCGTCATCGGACACACAAATGCAATAATCGGTCCGCTCTTCGTATGCAGAAATTGTTACTGTGCCGCCTTCCTCCAAGCCCATAAGGCCGTGCTTGATGGCATTTTCCACCAAGGGCTGCACGGTTAGCGCCGGCAGCAAAAATTCTTCTGTCTGAATATCATAGCGTACCGTCATATCCGGGAATCGTATCAATTCGATTTCGGTATAGCAGCGTATGTGCTCCAACTCTTTGGCAAAGCGGATGGGCACTGTGTTATCAAGCTCGCTGAAATTACCTCGCAGATATACACTGAAATTTTGAACCAGCCGGGAAGCCTGCTCCGGATCCTCCTTGCAAAGCTGCTGGATTGTACCCAGCGTATTGTATATAAAGTGGGGCTGGATCTGGCTGATCATAATAGCAATGCGATTTTCCTGCAACTGTGCCCGGATTAGCTTTTGCTCTGCCTCCATCTCCTTTGCCTTTCTGGCAGCATTGATGTTGCGGGGAATGATCTGCCAGACCAAAACGATCGCAATGGCAAACAATCCCAGGAAAATATAACGGCAGATCAAACCGCCTTGCCACCACCCCAAGGCTGTTCCCAAAAAATCCGCTTCAATGCCGCACAACAAGATCCCCGCGCCAATATTTCTGATCTTTCTTACGAATTTGGCTTCCAGGGAATCCAGCACCAGACACACCAAAAGAGCCGCATTTGCGACACTCTGGGTCACTGCCCACCAGCGCCATGTATCATAGAAGCGGATATCGGTCGCAAGACAAAGCACAGTCATTACCACGCAGGATATCCCTGCAAATATCGTAGCACCGACACCTGCCTTTTTTAGCTTGGACCCAAGCACAGAGGCGATTAGCGCACAGACACACAGTGCATACAGCATCATACAAATGCCCAAAATGGTAGTGTTTCCAATAACAGAATCACTCCAAAAAAACACGCCCTTTGCTCCATATGCAAAATAACCGCCGGCAAACAAAATGGACATGCCGATGAGCGCAATTTCACTGCTTCCACCCGTATGGAGCAGTGCAGAAAACAAAGCCGTGCCCAGTAGCACAAACGCGACGATCACAAAGCCCAGGCCAGCGTTTCTCTCCAAGGCACCCTGGTTCATAAAATCTTTCTCATAGGACAGACCGCCATACACCGACAGTTCCTCCAAAAACATATCGATGGCTCTATCATTGCCGAAGGTGTGGGGATTGTGGAAGGTCAGGGTGATTGGGTGATCGGTCCGCAACTCGTAGCCGATGCTAAGCTCGCCGCACATACCTTCACCAGCATAAGAGGACTCAATATCCATATTGTGAGGCGCCTGTCCCTCCTCCTCCACAGTCAACTGGATGTGATTCAGGTAAAAGGCCAGAAGTACACCTTCCCCTGCAACACCGATATGCTCTCCATCGGGAGCGACCATATGAAATTGGCCTCGCAGCGTCACATCTGCCTTGGTAGCAGGAATATGCTGCCCGGCTTTGACCGTATTCCAAGGTCCGTCGGCCAGCCTATACGCACCGGAAAAGTAGACATTGGGATAAATGGCAGGAACGGACTGATAGCTGTTTACTATATTGCCCCACAAAAGCAGCAACATAACGGCCAAAACAGATATGATCCCCATAATAGCAAAGGGCATTTTTTTCAATGCCTTTTGCAGCTGTTTGTTTCCTTGCATAGTTTTGCCCCTTCGATATTTTTGCTCATTATAGCATAATAAGCAAAAAAAACAAATTCTTTTTTGCTGTATGCGTTTGTCCGAAATGCAGTTTTTTAAATAATGTAAATAAAATTGACATTTATATATGTTATGATCATAATAATTTACATTAAGAGATGATTGCTATAAGCAAGGAATCTACTGTAATTTTACCCCAAACACAGCAGATACTAAATCAAACGGGAGAGCAGATTCGTTTGGCGCGACTGCGGCGGCATTTGTCTGCAAAATTGGTTGCGGAGCGTGCCGGCATCAGTCGGGTGCCTTTGCGCAATATTAAGAAAGGTGGCCCGTCTGTTGCCATCGGAAGCTATGCTACCGTGCTGCACGCATTACATGGTATGGACAAGGATCTGCTCTTGATCGCCAGTATCCTATTAACAAGAATACTTTTGGTATCTTTGCGGACTCCGCACCGGACCGGTGGAGGCGCGTGCTGATGCAGCGCAGGAAAAAGTTCCTAGCAGATAAAGAAGGAAAAAAGTTCCGCAAGCTGCTGCCCATAAAAAGGCAAAAATCGATTATCTGCTTACTGAAAAGCTGTTCTGTGGCAAGTGTGGTACAATGATGGTTGGTGTCTGCGGCACAAGTAAAACCGGTGTCAGACATCACTACTACATGTGTACCCTGCAAAAGAAAAAGCAATGTACGAAAAAGGCTGTTCGCCAAGTCTGGATTGAGAACCTTATTTTAGAGTATGACGATAAGGTCGTATTGACCTTCAACTATATCCGGTGACCGCCGGACGATGACCCTCAAGGAAATTGGCAGCAGCTTACAGCAAGGAATTCATATTCCGCGTGTTGTCGTTCACCAAAAAAGCAGATGCCCTAACAGGGTATCTGCTTTTTTATTAAAAAACGTCGGAGATTCAAAAGATTAAATGCAACGCGGACGAGCGCTGCCGGCGACAGCTGGATGTGGCCGATCCTTTATCTTTGCCATCGGCAAAGATGCAAACGAATCGACCGCGGGTCACAAAATTTACCCTTCGTAACAATCCAGACACAGCATCTGATCGCCTCGCCGGCGAAGCCATTTGCTGCCTGTCATCTCTCCGCAGCCGTCACAACGGCAGGAATCAAACAATTGTGCCTTTTCCGGCAACACCGCGGTAGTCTCCTTCACATCGAACATCTCTTCCGGACGGCAACCCTGATAATATGCAAAGGATTCTTCTCTGGTCATGCCCACCTTAGGTTTCAGCACCAGGCGGACAGATTTGCCGGTCTTGCGATTATAAAAAGAATAGGCAGACTTGCCCCGTATGCGAAACAGCAGATTTCCTTTGCCCACGCTGCACCCCAGCATCACCTGAATGGCATCCACGCCACAGGCATCGTTTTCTGTAATGCAAACCACCTGCTCATCGTCGGAAAATTCCAGTTTCAATAAATCAATGGCATATAGGCTTGCTTTATAGCCGATGGTAAGTCCGCCGCATTCGTGACCGTGAAAGGCCACGCAATCTTGCCAAGTTTTCATCATTTCATTCCTCCACCAGAACCATGTGCCGTCCTTCGATTTCTACAACTTTTGCATCTACACCGTAAACATCTTTCAGCGCAGCGCTATCCAAAATGCTGCGATCTCCGTAGCGGTAGACCTGTCCATCTTTCAAAAGCAGAAAACGGTCACAAAATCGCAGCGCCAAATTCAAATCATGGATCACCACCGCAGCGATCATGTTATCCTTATGGCAGATATCCCGGACCATTTTCAGCACCCCGTACTGATTCTGAATGTCTAAGGCGCTGGTAGGCTCGTCCAGCAGCAGAACTTTCGGCTGCTGCGCCAAGGCCCTTGCCAACATGACCTTTTGCTTTTCGCCGCCGGAAAGCTGATTTAAAAATCTGCCCCGCATATCCTCCACATCCAATCGGTGCATGGCATCGTGGACAATGGTATGGTCTTCCTCGGTAAAGCCCCATTTCATATAGGGTCTGCGGCCCAGCATCACCACATCGTGCACGGTCATTTGGGTGCTGGGAACGCTCTGAGAGACAAACGCCACCTGCTTTGCCACCTCCCGGGCGGATTGACGCAGCAAATTTTTACCGTCCAATACCACTTCCCCGGCATCCGGTTTCAAAATATGATTGAAGCATTTTAGAAGGGTACTTTTGCCAACACCGTTGTTGCCTAAGATAGCGAGGAACTTCCCCGGTTCAATATCAAAGGATACATCTTTCAGAACTTCCGGACAGCCTTTGTAGCGATAGCTTACATTCTTTATTTGCATCATTGTCTCTTACCTCCCTTGAACAGCAGGTACAGAAACAGCGGGCCGCCCAAAAACGAGGTGATGGCGCCGATGGGCAGGATCACCGGGCTAATGACAGTACGGGCAAACAGGTCGCCCAGCAAAAGCAGAGTCGCGCCCCCAAGGATTGAGCCGGGGATCAGGTATACGTGATTGTTCCCCACTACCATACGAACAATATGGGGCGCTACCAAGCCGATAAAGCTGATAAGACCCACATTGGATACGATTACAGAGCTACACAAACAGCACAACACCATGTTCACCAAGGTCAGCCTCTTTACATGGATACCCAAGCTGATGGCGGTCTCCTCACCGCTAAGCAGGGCGTTGTAATCCCAACGGTGGATAATGCAGTACACGCACAAAACTGCCACGATCACCGCCATGCCCCCAAGGTCCTCCCAGCCGGTGCTGCCCAGATCGCCAAAAGTCCAGAACACCAAGGTGGAAAGCTGCACTTCGTCAGCAAAGTATTGAATCAGGGTGGTCGCGCCGGTGAACATGGAGCTGATGGCAACACCTGCCAGCACAATACCCTCGGGAGACACCTGCCGGAACTTAGACAGGCCAAGGATCACCAGCGCCACAGCAATAGAGCCCAAAAAAGCGCACAGAGGGATACCAAACCCGGAGGTAGCGCCCAACCCCAGCACAACGATAGCAAAGGCCGCGCCAAAGGTGGCGCCTTGGGATACGCCCAAGGTGGAAGCGGATGCCAGAGGATTGCGCAGTACCGCCTGCAAGATACATCCGGCAAGGCCCAAGCCGCCACCGGCTAAGATCGCCGTAATGATCCGGGGCAAACGGTTATTCTGCACCACTAAGTTGATCTTTTTATCCGCAGACATCCCGAAGATGCCTTTCACCAGTTCTCCTATGGGGGTTTCATAAGAACCGGCGCGCAGGCTCAGCAGAACGGTGAGCAATAACATACCGCTCAGGATAATAAGAAAGCTGATGCTTTTTACTTGATTTTTCCGATAAAGAACGTCAATGCCGTTATTCTCCGATTGTGACGGGACGGAATGCATAACCTGCCTCCTTCAAATCTGCATAGGGATTCACACCCAGCAGTTTTTCAAAAATCTCTTCTGCCTTTTTTACCGGGTCTACATCCTTGAACTGTTCCGGATAGATCACGCAGGCAGCATAGTAGGCATCTGCCAGGGCGGTTTCCAGATTAGACGCATTGGAACGGAAGGAGATCTGGGAATAGACCTTGCCTTCCTGCACCGCGGTTAGAGCGTTATAGTAGTTGGGGTTCTTGGCATAATCCTCTTTGATCAGGTTCATGCCGTTAAAATCCACAAAAATAATATCCGGATCCCAGGCAAGGACCTGCTCCAAATCAATGTTAAACGCGCCGGATTTTCCGGTAGTGTCTGCTAAATTCTTGGCACCGATGAGGGCAAAAGGACCGTATCCCGCTTCTGTACCCTCAAAGCCGTGATGACCCTTGAAGGACACACCGCCCACATAGGCAGCGGGCTTTTCACTGTCGGGGATGTTCTTGGTGCGGTCGCTAAGATCTTTTTGAATCGCTTTTAAATAATTTGTTAGTTCTGTTGCCCGGGTTTCCACACTGTAAAGTTCACCTAAAATGCGGATCGTTTCGTATGCATCGTTATCCAAAGTGGTATCACTTCCAGGAACTACCACAACGGGAGTGCCGGTCTTATTTTGCAGATCGTCCGCATCCACAGAGGCAGACTTGCTCATGACGATCACATCGGGAGCAAGGTTGATGATCTCTTCCGGATAGGGATTTCCGTTGGTTCCGGTCACAGGCAGATCCTTGAATTTATCAATGTTGACATAGTTATACAATCGGGAGATCACCGGCTGTTTTTCACAATCCTCCACGCCTATTACCAAATCCTGCGCGCCCATATAGCAAGTATACCGCAAAGCGCCAACACCCACACAGACGATGGATTCCACTTTTTCCGGGAGCTCTACCTGACGACCTTTGGCATCGGTGATGGTGCGGGTGCTTTCGCCGTCAGTTTTATTTGCGCCGCAGCCCACAAGCAAGCCAAGACAAATCACAGCTGACAGAATAAGTGCGATTATTTTTTTCATAACAATACCTCTTTCTTTTTCCGGCAGACTGTGCTATGATAATAGCGCCTACCTTTATTTTCATGATTTGGGTCGGCACGCCCCGGTGTAGTTCCAGCTATGCCGGGGCACCTTTATGGCAATTATAACGAATTTCCCTATCCCCCTGCAAGCCCCCGGGGGGGATAGAATTTTTGCCAATCCCCCGTGCAAAGATTCAATTTGACAAAATCCCATAGGGGTATTACAATATCTCTAACTACTAATTGAGGTGATTTTCATGGAACAGAAACTCCGTACCGAAACTCTGTGCATTCAGGCAGGTTACAGCCCGGAAAGCGGTGAGCCCCGCCAGATCCCCATTATTCAAAGCACCACCTTCAAATATGCCACCTCTGAGGATATGGGCAAGCTCTTTGATTTGGAGGCGTCCGGCTATTTCTACTCCCGGCTGCAAAACCCCACCTGCGACATGGTGGCGGCAAAGATCGCAGCTTTGGAGGGCGGCACTGCCGCGATGCTCACCGGTTCCGGACAGGCGGCAAATTTTTACGCCATGTTCAACATTGCTTCCTGCGGCGACCACATCGTAGCATCCTCTGCCATTTACGGAGGCACTTTCAATCTGATCTCCGTTACCATGAAGCGCATGGGCATCGACGCGACCTTCGTAAGTCCCGATGCCACCTACGAAGAGATCTGCGCCGCCATCCGTCCCAACACCAAGCTGGTGTTCGGTGAGACCATCGCAAATCCCGCGCTGAACGTGCTGGATATTGAACTATTTGCCAAGGCTGCCCATGACAACGGCCTGCCCCTGATGATCGACAACACCTTTGCCACCCCGGTCAACTGCCGTCCCATTGAATGGGGCGCGGACATCGTCACCCACTCCACCACCAAGTATATGGACGGTCACGGCGTTGCGGTGGGCGGCTGCATTGTAGACAGCGGCAAATTCGACTGGACCAAGTACCCGGACAAGTTCCCCGGCCTGTGCACCCCCGATGATAGCTACCACGGGGTCACTTACACCGAGCGATTTGGCTTGGAGGGCGCATTTATTACCAAATGTACCGCCCAGCTGATGCGTGACTTGGGTTCTATCCAATCTCCCCAAAGCGCCTTCTATCTGAATCTGGGCTTGGAGAGTCTGCCCTTCCGTATGCGTCAGCACTGCGCCAACGCACAGGCTATTGCGGAATTCCTTCATGACAACGAGAAAGTAGCATGGGTAAAGTACGGCGGTTTGAAGAGCGATAAGTATTACGCCCTGACCCAGAAGTATATGCCGAACGGCTCCTGCGGCGTCATCGCCTTTGGTTTGAAGGGTGGCCGCAAAGCTGCGGAGACCTTTATGAAGCATCTGAAACTGGGATCTATCGAGACCCACGTAGCAGACTCCCGCACCTGCTGCCTGCACCCGGCATCTGCCACCCATCGGCAGATGACCGACGAACAATTGGATGCCGCCGGCGTGGGCGCGGATCTGATCCGGCTCAGCTGCGGATTGGAAAATTGCCAAGACCTGATCGCCGATCTGAAACAGGCCATCGAAGCTGTATAACAAAAAAACGCACACCGCCACAACGGTGTGCGTTTTTTAGGGAAAAATCACTTAATAACGCCCTTTTGGAGAATAATATTGGCGTAAATGGCGGTCTCGCCGGATTGGAGGATGCAGTAGCAATCCTTGGCTTCATCGTAAAAATCAAAGCGGTCAATATTGCCCACGGCATCTGCGCCCCGGGGATCATGCTTGGCAATGATCTCTTTATAAGTATCCCACACAGGGATCACCAGATCCTTGTCGCAATCCATCTTCTCCATTAAGATCGCAGGCTTTTCCACATAAGTATCCAACGGGAACACCTGCAAGATCGCGTCCAGCAGTTCCGGCACACCGTGTCCGTCTGCCCGCAGGAAGATGGCGTTCTTTGCCTTTGCCATGGAAGCGCCGGGGAAATTGCCATCGCCGATGCAGATGCGGTCAGAGTGACCCATCTCCGAAAGAACCTTCAAAAGCTCCGGGGAAAGGATCGAGGGAATATTTTTCAGCATAGTATCGTCCTCCTAAATTGACTTTTCTTACAGAATCATTTACAATTACAAAAAATACAGGGGGGATTTGTTTATGGAACTGGCAACACAGCTTGCATTATTTTCCAAAATCGCAGAAGAAAAAGGTCTTGTCAACAGTTTGGAAGGGAATCTGTCGATAATCGACCGGGCAACGGGCAACATCTATATTACCCCTTCTCACAAAGCCAAGTGCCTGCTGACACCGGAGCAGATCTGCATTATCGATCCTGCCGGCAAGCAGATCGGGGGCACGGAGAAAAAATCCTCAGAATTTTTCCTCCATGAAGCGGCATACAAAGCCCGTCCGGATATGGGCGCCGTGGTCCACTGCCACAGTCCCTATCTCACCGCTTATGCCTTTGCTTACCGCGATTTTCTCACCGCCAAGGATACCTTCCTGCACCAGATTTTTGGAGACATCACCTGCCTGCCCTATGGAGAGCACGGCACCCACGGCATCCATCAAGGAATCGAAGATGCCTTAAAGGGCCGTCCGGTGGCCCTTTTGGGCGGCCACGGCGTGGTGTGCGTCGGCGCAGATATCGAAGATGCCCTAGGTCTTATGGAAGCGGCGGAAAATTACGCCAAGACCCTTTTTATTAAGAATCAGCTTTGAAGAAAGCGGCGGTCAAATGACCGCCGCTTTTGATTGGAAAAATTAATATGCCTTGTACATAGGACCGTAAGCGGCGCAAGCGCGGTAGTCTGCGCCTTCCTTGTCCATGCCGAATGCATTCCATGCAGCGGGACGGAAGATGTCCTCGGTGGGAACGTTGTGCATACATACGGGGATCCGCAGCATAGAGCACATGGTGATCAGATCAGCACCGATGTGGCCGTAGGAGATAGCGCCGTGGTTAGCGCCCCAGTTGTTCATGACCTCATAAGCGGTCTTGAAGGGGGAGCCTTCCTTGCCGTCGCAGCGAGGTGCAAACCAGGTGCAGGGCCAGGTGGGATCGGTGCGCATCATCAGGGTCTTGGTCACATCGTCAGGCAGCTGAACAGTCCAGCCCTCTGCGATTTGCAGCACGGGGCCCAGGCCCTTTACCAGATTCAGACGGATCATGGTAGCGGGCATCTCAGCACGAGTGGTGAAGGAGGAGGAGAATCCGCCGCCACGGAAGTAACCGTTGTCAGCTGCGGGCCAAGTGGTAGCTGCGGTCATCTTCTTGATGTCCTCGTCGGTAACCTCCCACCACTTCTTCATGATGCCGTTGCCGTTTTCGTCCTTGCATTCGCCGCAAGCGTCCAGCGCGGTAGCGCCGGAGTTGATCAGGTGGATGAAACCGCCGTTTTCCAGAGCCTTGCCTTCCACCTTATAGCCGGAAGCACGCTCGCAGGCCTCGGGAGACCAGTAAGTACGCACGTCGGAGAACATCTGCGCCCGGTTGGTCAAAAGCTTCATAAACAGCATGCCCAGACCGTTCAGCACGTCGTTCTCAGTTGCCAGAATATAGGGCTCACGGGCGCCGTTGTGATCGAAGGTGGAGTTCAGCAGAGCTTCGGGGAAGTCGCAGTTGGGGTAGAAGTCAGTCCACTGCCGCTGACCCTGGAAGCCGCCGGCGATGGCATTGTGACCCACCATTTCTTCCTCGCAGCCTGCGGGCAGGTTGGGATTGCCGTTGAACATATCCTTGATGATGCAGTACATCTTTGCCAGGAAGTCCCACTGCTCAGCCTTCTTCTCATCGGAAGTCTTTACAAAGTCGGGATTCTTGTCCCAGCCTTCCTTGCAGTTTTCAGCGATCCAAGCCTTAGCCTTGGCAACTTCTTCTGCGTCGTAAATACCTTCGGACATTCGACGGATGATTTCCACCTCGTCCACAGATTCAACACGCATGCCCAAATAGGACTCGATGAAAGCGGGGTCAATGATAGAACCGCCGATACCCATACAGATAGAGCCGATCTGCAAGTAGGACTTACCGCGCATGGTTGCAACCGCAACGGCAGCGCGGGCAAACCGCAAGAGCTTTTCCTGTACGTCAGCGGGAATGTTGGTAACCTCGTCCAGATTCTGCACATCATGGCCGTAAATACCAAATGCAGGCAGACCCTTCTGGGCATGGCTTGCCAGAACGGATGCTAAGTACACAGCGCCGGGACGCTCGGTGCCGTTAAAACCCCACACACCCTTGATGGTCTGGGGATCCATGTCCATGGTCTCAGAACCGTAGCACCAGCAGGGGGTAACGGTCAGGGTGATGTCCACGCCGTTCTTCTTAAACTTCTCGGCGCAGGCAGCAGCCTCTGCCACACGGCCAATGGTGGTATCGGCAATGACAACCTTAACGGGCTCGCCGTTGGAATACTGGATATTCTCCTCAAACAACTTCTTGGCAGCCTGTGCCATTGCCATAGTCTGATCTTCCAGGCTCTCGCGAACCTTCAAAGGACCGCGGCGGCCGTCAATGGTGGGGCGAATGCCGATTACGGGATAATCGCCAACGTATCTATTCTTTGCCATATTCTTTCCTCCTGATTCTCGCCGCAAAATGCGGCAGTTGATTACTTTATAAAAACGCGGCTGCGTCTTATACAATATTAAATATGTTATTCCTGGGTAATCCGGCATTTCAGCCTTGCGATCCGGGGTTCTCCCCCATGGCCGTCCAGCCGGTCCAGCAAAAGCTTTGCCGCCGTCTTGCCGATAAGATGATCCGGCTGCTGCACAACCGGCAATGGCGGGTTCATCATGGAGCAGGTCTCCACACTGTCGAATCCGAAAACATCCACATCCTCCGGGATTCGCATCCCCCGCTCCCGGGCAGCGGTAATAAATCCAAGGGTAATATCATAATTGGTAGTAAACACTGCTGTGGGCGGCTCCTTCTGCTGCATCAGCTGTTCGCAGCTGCGATAACCGGTAGCAAAATCGTTCTGCCCACTGACCATCAGATTATCATTATAAAACAATCCCGCATCCGCCAACGCCCGCAAATATCCCACCATTCTCTCCTTAGCAGTATAGACCGACTTAGGCCCGGTAATGATGGCGATTCGTTTATGTCCCCGGCTTATGAGACTGCCCACAGCCTGATAGACCACCTCAGCATTGTCCACCAGCACCGAATCAATCTCCACGCCTTGGATCACCCGGTCGATTTGGACAATGGGAATTCCGCAGTTGGCAGTCAATTCGTTGAACTCCTCCGCAGACAGATCCTCCGGCGCATAGACCAGACCGTCAATACCACAGGTCAGCATGAATTTTAAATTATCCCGCTCCATGCCGTGGTTAGCGCCATAGCAGGAAATAAGGCAGTGATAATCCCGTTCCCGTAGCGTCCGGGACATGGACATCACCACATTGCCGTAAAAGGGAGCGGTCATATCCGGCAGCAATACGCCTACACTGCGGTTGCGTCTTGCCTTTAACCCCCGGGCAAAAGGATCCACGCGATAATCCAGCGCGGAGATGGCTTCCCGAATGGCTTCTGCATTCTCTGCCCGGACAGACCCACCGTTAATAAATTTAGAAATTGTGGACGGCGCCACGCCGGCCATTTTTGCTACATCTTTAATAGTCGCCATGGTATCCCTCCTTAAAAAGTCGCAAAAAGCGAAACGTTTCGCGTTTTTGGCATACCAGCGCACCATGGATTTTCTTTATAATATAAAAAACTTTTTGTGCTGTCAATACAATTTTCCAAAAAAATATGTTGATTTTTTAGTCAAAGTTTATTATAATACCCATGTAGACGCAAACAGGGGTCTGTTATGAGTAATAGCATACAAACGAAACGTTTCGTTTTTGTGCAATTTACAAAAAGGCGTTTTTCTTCGACAATATTCTCCTGTGTTGTTTTTTCTCGCAGATGGTATATCTGTACATTCAGAATGCGGCATCGGCCCTTTCTGAGACCAATGATCGTGATATGAAGAAAGGTGATGTTGGAATGGGCGAAACGATTCTGAAAATGCAAGGCATTCAGAAATATTTCTCCGGCGTACACGCGCTGAAAGGCGTGGACTTTGAGCTGAAAGCCGGCGAAGTACACGCGCTGATGGGCGAAAACGGTGCCGGTAAATCTACCTTAATTAAGGTCCTTTGCGGTATCCACAAAAAAGACGGCGGCACTGTGGAGTATTTCGGCGAGGAAGTCAACTTCCATAATATCGCAGAATCTCAGGTTGCGGGCATCAGCGTCATTCACCAGGAATTGAATATGATGAACCACTTGACCGTAGCGCAGAATATGTTTATCGGCCGGGAGCCCAAAAAGGGCATTATGATCGATGACCGGAGAATGATCAATGAATCCGCAAAATTGTTCCAAAAGATCGGCGTGAAGATCGATCCCACCGCAAAGCTGGGCGATCTGACCGTGGGCAGACAGCAGATGGTGGAGATCTCCAAGGCCATCTCCCGGGACTGTAAGCTCCTGGTGCTGGACGAACCCACCGCCGCTTTGACGCAGCCCGAGGTAGAAGAGCTCTTTAAGATCATGCGGGAGCTGAAAGAAAAGGGCATCGGTATGATCTATATCTCCCACCGTATGGACGAGATCAACCGTATTTCTGACCGTGTCACCGTCATGCGTGACGGCGAATACGTTGGCACAGTCAACACCGCCGATGTTACCAAAGATGACATCGTGAAAATGATGGTTGGCCGTGTGATCATGGGCGACAAGAAGGAAGCCAGTGCTGTTCCGGCTGACGCTCCCGTAGTTCTGGAAGTCAAACACCTGAACGCCGGCAAGGAAGTCAAGGACGTAAGCTTCCAGCTTCGCAGAGGCGAAATCCTGGGTTTTGCAGGTCTGATGGGCGCCGGTCGTACAGAGGTTGCCCGCGCCCTTTACGGCGCAGATCCCAAGCAGACCGGTGATATCTACATAAACGGCAAGCTCACCAAGATCAAAACACCCGAGCAGGCGGTCAAGAACGGCATCTGCTACCTGTCTGAGGACCGGAAGCGCTTCGGTCTGATGCTGGCAAAATCCGTTTCCGAGAACTCCGCCATCGCCTCTTTGGATAAATTCATCCACGCCGGTTGGATCAACGACAAAGAGATCGCTCAGGTGGCCGCAGAGACCAATGCCCTGCTGCGTACCAAGACACCGTCCATGGAGCAGCTGCTGAAAAACCTCTCCGGCGGTAACCAGCAGAAGGTCATCATCGCCCGCTGGCTGATGAAGGACTGCGACATCTTCATCTTTGACGAGCCTACCCGCGGTATTGACGTGGGCGCCAAGAGCGAAATGTACACATTGATGGAAGAACTCGCCGCCAAGGGCAAGTCCGTCATTATGATCTCCTCGGAATTGGCAGAGATCCAGCGGCTTAGTGACCGGGTCATCGTGATGTGCGAAGGCCGGATCACCGGCGAATTGGACATCAAAGACGCCACCCAGGAAGAAATTATGAAATACGCCACCATGCGTGAGTGATATCAAGGAAAGGGACGAACACAATGAAACTTAACAATCAGAAAAAACCTTTTAAAATTCAGCAGAATATCATCATGCTCTTTGCTACGGTGGTGCTGTATGGCTTGTTTACTCTGGTAAACCCCAACCTGACAGATAAGTACATGATTCTGAGTATGATTCAGAACTTCGCACCCTATGCTGTGATGGGTCTGGGTGTTACCTTCGTTATCGCCACCGGCGGTATCGACCTGTCTTTGGGCACTGTTACCATTGCTTCCGCCGTACTGGCCGGTAAGCTTTACGCGATGAATGTGATCCCTCTGTGGGCTACCATTCCTGTAATGATGGCCATCGGCACTCTGTGCGGCCTGCTCAACGGTCTGATGGTGGCAAAGTTGAAGATCCCCGCATTTATCGCAACTCTGGGTACTATGATGGTATCCCGGGGCCTGTCCGCATTGCTTGCCGAGGTTCCCAACATCTTCTTCCCCACCGGCAAGTGGTACAACAAAGCTTTTTCCAGCCTGTCCATCGGTGATGTGAGCGCCATTCCCGTAGGCCTGTTCTGGGTCATCGGCCTGATGCTGATCTGCATGTACCTGATGTATAAGAACAAGGTTGGCCGTTACATCCTGGCCATCGGCTCCAATGAGGAAGCCACTCGCCTGTCCGGCATTAACACCGACAACTACAAGATTTTCGCATACACCTTCGCAGGTCTGTTCTGCGGCATCGCTGCTATCTTCTACTCCGCAGCCTTCCCCACCATCTCCTGCGCTACCGGTAACGGCATGGAGTTGGATGCCATCGCCGGTGTCTACATTGGTGGTACTTCTTCCGCCGGCGGCGTTGCATCCGTTTCCGGTTCTGTCATCGGCGCAATCCTGCTGGTTGTGATCCGCAGCGGTCTGAACATGGTCCTGGCAAAGCTGGGCATCAGCCTGAACTCCACCTATGTGACCTATGTGCTCACCGGCATTATCGTGGTTGTGGCTATCCTGATGGATATCATTAAGACCAACAATCAGAACAAGGTAAAAATCGAAAAAGCAGAAGAGCCCAAGAAAGAAGAAACCAAGGCTTAAATTCCATTGTATAAGTGTGAGCCAAAGGCCCACTTAGAATAAAACAACAATAAATTTAGGAGGAAACACTATGAAAAAGCTTATCGCATTGGCAATGGCTCTGGTCATGGTTCTGAGCCTGGCCGCTTGCACTGCTCCCAGCGACAAAACGGATGGCACCGGCGCTAACAAGACCGAGAAGACCATCGCATTTATCGCAAAGGGCGAAGTTCACGCTTTCTGGCAGGCTGTTAAGGCCGGCGCTGAGAAGGCTGCTGCTGAGAAGGGCTACAAACTGACCTTCCAGGGTCCCGAAGGCGAAGACCCCCAGTACGTTCCCGACCAGGTTCGTATGGTTCAGACCGCTCTGTCCAACAACGTTGACGGCATTGTTATGGCTACCATCGGCTCCGGCTTCGGCGAGCTGCTGACCCAGGCTTACGACAAGAAGATTCCCGTTGTTACCTTCGACTCCGGTCTGTTCGCTAAGGAAGACATCACCGAGGGCAAGAACCCCATCGTTGCTCACGTTGCTACTTCCAACAAGGCTGCTGCCGCTATCAACGGCGAGAAGCTGTTCGAGGCTATCAAGGCTGAGATCGCTAAGGCTACCGAAGCTGCTCCCTACGTAGTTGGTATCATCCAGCACGACAAGACCGCTACCGGTATCGACCGCGCTGCTGGCTTTGAAGAGAAGTTCAAGGCTCTGGCTGACGCTGACGAGACCACCAAGGGCAAGTACAAGATCGAGAAGGTAGAAAAGGACGGCCCCGGCGCCAGCGGCGACAACTATAAGCTGGCTCTGGAAGAGCTGTACCAGAAGGGCATCAAGGCTCTGTTCATGACCAACGAAGGTGTTGTTAAGCAGATTTACGACGCAACCAAGGCTGCTGAGGGCAAGTACGACAGCATCATCTTCACCGGTTACGACGCAGGCACCAAGCAGCTGACCTGGATCAAGGAAAATGCTAAGCCCCAGCTGGTTGGCTCCGTTGCTCAGGACTCCATCGAGATGGGTTACCAGGCTACTTTGCAGTGCATCGCTGCTATCGAGGGCGGCACCGCTAAGAACGTCGACATCGCTGGCGCATGGTACACCGCTGAGAACCTGATCTCCATGCTGGACTCCAACCTGATCTATACTGACGATCCCGCTGACGCAGCAGCTCTGCGTAAGTAATTCTTCATAAAGTCAATACATTCGGCTGAAACCGACCGGCACCACTTCGGTGGTGCCGGTTTTTCAACCACAGCTGAATACTGCATGAAAGAAATATTTCATTCAGTATTGAACTGCGGACTCAAAAGATGTATAATAAAGAGAACCGCGATCCTTTCTTCGGAGGAGGTTACACAGCATATGAGAAATTTGTTAGCATTTGATCTGGGCGCCAGCAACGGCCGCGCCATTTTAGGCCGGTTTGATGGCGAGAAGATCACCATGCAGGAGCTGCATCGTTTCGAAAACAACTACATTGAAATGAACGGTGTTTTCTACTGGGACACGCCCTATCTTTACAATCAGTTAAAGCAGGGTCTTATTGCCTTCCAGCAAGGCAATTTTGGTCAGCTGGACGCCTTTGGTATTGACACCTGGGGTGTGGACTACGGCCTTTTGGACAAGAACGGCCATCTGGCAGGCATCCCCCGCTCCTATCGACTGGGGGTACAGGCGGATATTGACGCTGTCAAGGAAAAGATTCCCGCAGATGTTCTCTATACCCGCACCGGCATTGACACCAACCTTACGTTTAACACCATCTATCAGCTCTACCGCAGACTGCGGGAAGAGGATGCTGCTTTAAAAATGGCAGAGACCATGCTGCTGACCCCTGACCTGCTGGGTTATTTCCTCACCGGAAGCAAGGGTACGGAGTATACCATCGCCACCACCACGGGTCTATACAACCCCACCGCCAAGGATTGGGACTGGCAGACCATTGAAGAGCTGGGACTGCCTAAAAAGATCTTCACTAAAATTGACAAGACCGGCACCATTCGCGGTCATTTAAGAAAAGAACTGTGTGAAGAGATCGGCATCAACGCCGCGCCCTTTGTGGCAGTGGGCAGCCATGATACCGCTTCGGCAGTGGCAGCCATTCCCGGCAAGGGCAGCTTTGCTTTCTGCTCCTCCGGCACGTGGAGTCTGTTCGGCGCGGAAATGGACAAGCCGGACCTCTCCCCCGCAGCAGCAGCCCGGGGCTTCTCCAATGAGGGCACCATTCAAGGTACTTACCGCCCTCTCAACAATATCATCGGCATGTGGATCATTCAGGAATGCCGCCGGGATTGGATCAAAGCAGGCATCCAAATGAGTTGGGATGAGATCGTGGTAGAAGCCCGGAGCGCAGAGCCTCTGCGCAGCATCATCAACCCCGACGCCCCCCAATTTTACGCCGGCGGCAACATGGTGCAGAAAATCAAAGAATTCTGCCGGGACACCAACCAGCCGATCCCCGAAACCGTCGGTCAGATTGCCCGGTGTGTCTATGAATCCCTGGCGCTGAAATACCGCAGCGCTTTGGAAGGATTAGAAGCCATGAAGGGTCAGCGGATCGATTCTTTAAACATTGTGGGCGGTCCCATTAACAACAAATTCCTCAACCAGCTGATCGCCGATTCGCTGGACAGAGAGGTGGTCACCGGTCCTGTGGAGGGCGCCGCCATTGGCAACCTGCTGACCCAGGCTATGGCATTGGGTGACATCCGGGATCTGGATCATCTGCGGCAAGTGGTCCGCAATTCCGAAACAGTGGAATACTGGCAGCCCCACCACACCCCAGACTGGGAAGCTGCTTACCAAAAATTACTTACATTTTTGAACTAAAAAGGAGATGGCAGTATGAGCGTAGATATGACCAAATGGCAGGAAATTGCCAAGGCAAACATCCATAACCGTCCCACCGGCAGCGGTCGTCTGGCAGGTAAGATCACTGTTGTCACCGGCGCCGCCCAAGGCTTTGGCAAGGGCATTGCGGAAGAGCTGTACAACGAGGGCGCTACCATCATTATCGCCGACATGAATCTGCCTCTGGCAGAAGCCGTCGCCGCTGAGATGGGCGAGCGCGCATGGGCAATTGCCGTAAACGTATCCGACGAAGAAAGCTGCGCCAACATGGTAGCGCAGGTGGTAGAGAAATTCGGCGGTCTGGACATTATGGTGGCCAACGCAGGCGTTGTCCGTTCCGGTCCTATTGCCGAATTTGAGAAGAAGGACTTTGACTTCGTCACCGCCATCAACTACACCGGTCTGTTCCTCACCTGCAAGTATGCCGCTATCATCATGCAGGCACAGCATGAGGCAGATCCCGAAGCCTCCTTTGATATTATCGCAATGTCCTCCAAATCCGGTCTGGTGGGTTCCAATAAGAACTTTGCCTACGCAGGTTCCAAATTCGGAGCTATTGGCTTGGTCCAGTCCTTTGCATTGGAGCTGTGCGCCTACAACATTAAGGTCAACGCCATCTGCCCCGGTAACTATCTGGACGGACCTCTGTGGTCCGATCCGGAAAAAGGTCTGTTTGTGCAGTACCTGAATGCCGGCAAGGTTCCCGGCGGCAAGACTGTGGAGGAAGTTCGTCGTTTCTACGAGGCAAAGGTGCCCATGAACCGGGGCTGTCTGCCCATCGACGTTGCCCGGGCGGTAATGTACTGCGTAGAGCAAAAGTACGAGACCGGTCAGGCCATCCCCGTCACCGGCGGACAGGTCATGCTGAACTGATAGGATACTGCCATGATCGATATTACCATTCTTGAAAAGCTCAACGCCCCCACAAAGGCGGAGCGCCTCGCCAATCTGGCAGAGGTTCTGAAAACCACCGTTTTCCCCCCGATGGTTCCCCAGTACATCAACAACCATATCCACACCACCTATTCCTTCTCCCCCTACTCCCCCACCGCCGCGGTTTACGCCGCCCGTATGGAGGGGCTGTGCACCGCCGGTATCATCGACCACGATTCCATCTCCGGCGCAGAGGAGTTTCTGGAAGCGGCCAAAATGGTGGATATGCCTGTGACCATCGGCATGGAGGCACGCGTGTCTATGGACGGCACCCGCATGGAGGGTCGCCGCACCAACAATCCGGATCAGATCGGCGTCAGCTATATGACCATCCAGTCTGTTCCCCATAATAAGATCTCCGTGCTGACCGAATTTTTTAAGCCTTATCAGGCAGCCCGTCACGCCCGGAACCGGAAGATGGTGGATAGAATCAATCAGCTGGTGGGTGTCTCCCTGAACTATGACCGGGACGTTCTTCCCCTGTCCATGGCAGCGGAAAACGGCGGCGTTACCGAGCGGCATTTGATGTACGCCCTGGCCATGGAACTGGTCCGACAGGTGGGCAAAGGTCAACCAATGATCGACAAGCTGATTGCCATGGGCATGACCCTTTCAGAAAAGCAGAAGACCATGCTGCTGGATACCGAATATCCTTTTTACGAATACGACGTACTGGGTATGCTGAAAGGCACTTTCGTTCCCCAGATCTTCATTGATGCTACGGACGAATGTCCTAAGCTCCGGGATATGGTGAAATTGTGCAAGGAAGTGGATGCATATCTGTGCTACGCCTATTTGGGTGATGTGGGCAACTCCGTCACCGGCGACAAGAAGGCGCAGAAGTTTGAGGACGACTATCTGGACGATGTGTTTGAATGTCTGAAAGAAGAGGGCGTCACCGCCGTGACCTATATGCCCACCCGGAACACTCCGGCGCAGCTGGAACGGCTGAGAAAGCTGTGCGATCAATACGGTATGTTCCAAATCTCCGGCGAGGATATCAATTCCCCCCGGCAAAGCTTTGTGATCAAAGCTATGGAAAACCCTATGTTCCAGAATCTCATTGACGCCACATGGAAGCTCATCGAGCACGAAAAAAACACGTAATAACAATATATCAGGAGGATACATTTATGAATACAAAAGCAGTAAGACTTCACGGCAAGAATGACCTGCGGTTGGACGAGATCACCCTTCCCGAGGTTGGTCCCGACGATGTACAGGTCAAGATCATTTGCGACTCCGTCTGTATGTCTACCTACAAGGCAGCGCTGGAAGGCGAGGATCACAAGCGTGTTCCCGATAATGTAGCAGAGAATCCCACCATCATGGGTCATGAATTCTGCGGCGACATTATTGCCGTTGGCGAAAACTGGAAGAATAAGTACAAAGTCGGCGACAAATTCTCCATTCAGCCCGCCCACTTCTACAAGGGCTCTCAGATGGCGCCCGGCTACTCCTACAATTTCTGCGGCGGCTCCGCTCAGTACGGCAACATCCCCATCGAGACCCTCCTTGCTGACTGCCTGCTGCCCTACAATTCCGATACCTACTTCTATGGCTCTGTTGCTGAGCCCATGAGCTGCATCATCGGCACTTTCCATGCCATGTACCACACCAAAGCAGGCTCTTATGTCCACGAGATGGGCATTGTAGAGGGCGGCAAGATGGCGCTGCTGGCATCTGTGGGTCCCATGGGTCTGGGCGCTATCGACTATGCCCTGCACTGCGATCGCCGTCCCAGCCTGCTGGTGGTTACGGATATTGACGATGCCCGTCTGGAACGCGCTGCTTCCATCTACACTGTGGAAGAAGCTAAGCGCTGCGGCGTGGAGCTGCACTACGTCAACACCAAGATGGAAGGCGCTACCGAATATCTGCGCAGCCTGACCGGCGGCACCGGTTACGACGATGTGATCTGCTTCGCTCCTGTGAAGCCCGTTATTGAGCAGGCTGATGACATTCTGGGCTTCGACGGCTGCTTGAACTTCTTTGCCGGTCCTACCGACAGTCAGTTCAAGGCCAACTTCAACTGGTACAATGTGCACTACCTGTACACCCACGTGGTGGGCACCTCCGGCGGCAACACCGACGACATGAAGGAAGCCATCGAGATGATGACCGCAGGCAAACTGAATCCTGCTGCTATGATCACTCACGTGGGCGGTCTGAATGCTGTGGTGGATACCGTGCTGAACCTGCCCAAGATCCCCGGCGGCAAGAAGCTGATCTACAACCACATTGAGCTGCCCCTGACCGCCATCGCAGACTTTGAGGAAAAGGGCAAGACCGATCCCATGTTTGCGGAGCTGGACCGCATCTGCAAGGCCCACAACGGTCTGTGGAACGCAGAGGCGGAAGCCTACCTGCTGGCAAACGCCAAGTCCAATGCATAAAAATAAAGTGCGTGTCGCTGAGCGACACGCACTTTTCTTTTTGTTTACAACAAAGGAATTCCTGCTTTTTGACAAGCATCCACAGTATCCTTATCCCACACACTGGACTGGACCTCGCCAATGTGGGCGCAGCCCAGCATCAGCATAGCAAGCCGGGATTGACCGATGCCGCCGCCGATGGTAAGGGGCAGTTCGTTATTCAAAAGCATTTTATGGAAAGGAAGTGTCCGGCGATCGTTGCAACCGGAGAGGTTCAACTGCCGGTCCAGCGCCTCTGCATCCACCCGGATGCCCATGGAGGATATCTCCAAAGCCCGCTGCAAAGGCTCATTCCAGAAGAGAATGTCACAGTTCAGCTGCCAGTCATCGTAGTCCGGTGCCCGACCGCCATGGGGCTTGCCGGAGCGAAGCTTACCGCCGATCTGCAAAATGCAGGCGGTGTGATGTTCCCTCACATACGCAGTCTCCCGCTCGCTTCCGTCCAACTCCGGGTACATATCTTCCAGTTCCTGAGTGGTGATGAAGCTCACCTCCCGGCACAGCTGGGTCTGGATCTGGGGAAAACGGACGTGCAGCCGGTCGTTGGTATCGCAAATAGCGCGAACAATAGCGGTGACGATCAGCTTTAAGTAATCCAGATTCCGGTTTTTAGGGGTGATGACCTTTTCCCAGTCCCACTGATCCACATAGATGGAGTGGATATTGTCCAAGTCCTCATCCCGTCGAATGGCATTCATATCGGTATACAGTCCTTGACCCACGCCAAAACCATACCGTTTCAATGCCAACCGCTTCCACTTGGCAAGAGAATGAACCACTTCCGCATCCTCACCCACGGCGGGAATATCAAAGCTGACAGGGCGCTCATAGCCGTTTAGGTTGTCATTCAAACCGGAAGCATCGGTAACGAACAGAGGTGCCGACACCCGCTTTAAGTTCAGCGCGCCGGAAAATTCCTCCTGAAAAGCCTGCTTAATATAAGCAATTGCCCGCTGGGTCTCATAGGCGTCCAGCGGAGGACGGTAACCCGCGGGAATATAGATCTGGTTCATGGTAGCATCTTCCTTTCACATATAGTTATATTCTATTCATTTTTTTCAGAAAATCAAGTGAATTTGCAATTTGTTCCTGCAAAAAAGAACTACATAGAAAACCCCCTCCTGTTGGAGGGGGTTATAGATGCTATTACTTCAAAGCAGCCTTTGCCTGCTCAACCAGAGCAGCGAAAGCGGCGGTGTCCTGGATAGCCATCTCGGACAGGCTCTTGCGGTTCATCTCAATACCGGCCTTCTTCACACCGTTCATGAAGGTGGAGTAGTTCAAGCCGTAGGGCTTGACAGCGGCGGACAGACGGGTGATCCACAGTCTGCGGTAGTCACGCTTTTTCAGCTTACGGCCAACGTAGGCGTAGTTGCCGGACTTCATGACCTGCTGCTTGGCCATCTTAAAGTGGCGGGACTTGGAACCCCAGTAACCCTTGGCCAGTTTCAGGGTAGCATTTCTTCTCTTGCGCGTCATCATTGCGCCTTTGACTCTTGCCATTTCTCAATATCCTCCTTGGCTTATTTGTAGGGAATCATCTTCTTGACTGCTGCTACGTTGGTCTCGTCAGCATAAGCAGTGGTGCGAAGACGACGGGTACGCTTGGTATCCTTCTTGGTGAGGATATGGCTCTTGTAAGCGCGGGCTCTTTTAACCTTACCGGACTTGGTGAGGCTGAATCTCTTCTTAGCACCGCTATGGGTTTTGATCTTGGGCATAATTGGTTCTCCTTCCGTATCATTGGTAATAGAACAATAAATTGTTACTTACTGTTTTTGGGGGCCAGGAACATTCCCATGAACCGGCCTTCCAGCTTGGGGTTCTTCTCCATGGCTGCCACTTCCAGGCAAGCCTCGGCAAAGTCCATCAGCAGCTTCTCACCCAGATTGGTGTGGGCCATTTCACGGCCACGGAAGCGGACGCTGACCTTAACACGGTTGCCGTCAGCCAGGAACTTCTGGGCTGCCTTGATCTTGGTGTTCGGGTCATTGGTGTCGATGCTGGGACTCATACGGATCTCCTTGACTTCCACCACGCGCTGATTCTTCCTGGCTTCCTTTTCCCGCTACTTCTGATCGAAGCAGAACTTGGAATAGTCCATAAACTTACAAACAGGGGGTGTTGCATTGGGAGAGATCTTCACAAGGTCCAGACCCTGTTCATCGGCCAGCTCATTGGCCTGCTCTGCGGACATGATGCCCAGCTGCGTGCCATCTTCACCGATGACGCGAATCTCCTTATCCCGGATTTCCTCATTGAGCTGATGTTCTAACTTGGCTATGGTAAGCACCTCCAAATAAATGAAATAAAAAAGCGGATGCCAAGCATCCGCACATTCGCACATAATCCCCCTCTAAAAAAGGGAGGTGGAATATTAACCTCTTTGCAAGCTTGCGTGAGGTGAGGCGGATGACTTGCCTTCTTTATTACCCCGGTATCTTACCACAGGTTAAAGTAATTGTCAAGCACTTTTTCTTCCGGACTGTTGCATTCCGATCTTTCGATTCCCGTACAGACAAAAAAGAACACCACCCAAGGGTGGTGTTCTTTTTTTGGTGACCCGTACGGGAATCGAACCCATGTTACCGCCGTGAAAGGGCGGTGTCTTAACCGCTTGACCAACGGGCCTGGTAGCGGCGACCTGATTCGAACAGGTGACATACCGGGTATGAACCGGCTACTCTACCAACTGAGTTACGCCGCCAT
>JBGVON010000099.1:0-13364 GCA_045126495.1 Faecousia sp. | reverse complement strand
CGGTCTTTAACAACCGGTTTTAGGACTGGGGGATCCGGAAAAATTAGAACGCGCCGTATATAATCTCATTTCCAACGCGTTGAAATTCTCCCCTGCCGGCAGCATCATAGAAACGAAACTTACAAAAAGCGATAACACGCTATCCTTTACTGTGTGTAACCCCTGTTCGGAACAGGCGCAAGAGCAAAGCTTCTGGAACCGCTACCGACGGGAACCTGCCATTGAGGACAGCCGTTACGGTCTGGGTCTGGGTATGACCTTGATCAGCACCATTGCCACTGTCCACGGCGGAACTGTACTGGTGGACTATCCCAAAGAAGGTCAGGCACGGGTCACCATGACCCTTTCTATTCAAAAAAGTAATTCCGATAATGTCCGCTCTCCCATGCTCCGCATCGGCGATTATGCCGGCGGACGGGATAAAGCCCTTTTGGAATTTGCGGAAATTCTATCCACAGATGCATATAAGAATATTCATTGATCCATTCCCTGTCTGCATCAGCAGACAGGGATTTTTCACAAATATCGCCGAAGATATTCGCCGGTATGGCTGTCCTTATTCTCAGCCACCTGCTCCGGCGTACCGACTGCTACCACGTAACCGCCTTCGTCGCCCCCCTCGGGACCAAGGTCAATAATGTGGTCAGCGGTTTTGATCACATCCAGATTGTGTTCGATCACCAGCACCGTATTCCCTGAATCCACCAGCTTTTGCAGCACATCAATCAGCCTGTGGACATCCGCAGAATGCAAACCGGTAGTAGGCTCATCCAAAATATACACTGTGCGTCCCGTGGACACCCTTGCCAGTTCCGTTGCCAGTTTTACCCGCTGGGCTTCACCGCCGGACAAGGTTGTACTGGACTGGCCCAGCTTCACATATCCAAGACCTACTTCCACCAGAGTCTGGGCCTTTCGGTGGATCTTAGGATGATTTTCAAAGAATGCCATGGCCTCTTCGGCAGTCATGTCCAGCACCTGCGCGATGTTCTTGCCCTTATACTGCACCTCCAAGGTCTCCCGGTTATACCGCTGACCCTGACAGACCTCACAGGGAACGTACACATCTGCCAAAAAGTGCATCTCGATCTTCACAAGACCGTCACCGCCACAAGCCTCGCACCGTCCACCCTTGACATTAAAGGAGAAACGACCGGGTCCGTAACCGCGGATCTTTGCATCTGCCGTGGAGGCAAAGAGATCCCGGATATCATTAAATAAACCAGTATAGGTGGCAGGGTTGGAACGGGGAGTTCTGCCAATAGGGCTTTGGTCGATATCAATGACCTTATCCAGATGCTCCATGCCCCTGACACGCCGGCAAGCGCCGGGACGTGTACGGGCATGATTCAGCTTAGCCAGCAAGGTTTTATTCAAAACCTCATTGACAAGGCTGGACTTACCGGAACCGGAAACGCCGGTAACACAGGTAAGCGTACCCAAAGGAATGGATACGTCCACATCCTTTAAATTATTTTCTGATGCGCCCTCGATGGTAAGACAGTTGCCGTTTCCCTGCCGCCGGACAGAGGGTACAGGAATCTTTTTCACGCCGGTGAGGTACTGACCGGTCAACGATCTGGACTCCCGGCAAATATCCTCCAAAGTGCCTGCCGCCACGATCTCACCGCCATGGGAACCGGCACCGGGTCCAACATCCACAATATAATCTGCCGCCCGCATAGTATCCTCATCATGCTCCACCACAATCAGAGTATTGCCCAGATCCCGCAACCGTTTTAATGTGCCCAGCAGCTTATCGTTATCCCGCTGATGCAAGCCAATGGAGGGCTCATCCAGAATATACAACACGCCCATCAGGGAAGAACCGATCTGGGTAGCAAGACGGATTCGCTGGCTCTCACCGCCGGAAAGCGTCCCTGCCCCGCGGGACAGGGTCAAATACTGCAAGCCCACATCCATCAAAAAATGCAGCCGGGCGCAGATCTCCCGCACGATCTGCTGGGCCACCACCGCCATACTGCCTGTAAGATGCAGATTGTCGATAAATTCCAAAGCCTGCGCAATGCTCATACGGCAAAAATCCATAATGCCGATGCCACCCACAGTCACTGCCCGGGCGATCTCGGAAAGGCGGTCACCATGACAGCTGGGACACGGCGCAGAAGCCATACACTCTTCCAATTCCTTACGGACCGCATCAGACTGGGTCTCCCGGTACCGACGGCTGATGTTATTAAGAATCCCTTCAAAAGGCTGTTCCAGTACGCCCATACCGTTACCCCGGTTATAGGTCATCCGCAGTTTTTCACCGTTGGTACCATGGAGGATCACATCCATAGCCTCCCGGGGCAATTCCGCCACTGGGACAGTCAGGGAAAACCGATACTTTTGCGCCAACGCCTCAAAGTACATCCGGAAGATGGAATCCGTCCGGGCATTGCTCCAACCGGATGCCTGAATCGCGCCGTCAAAAATGGACTTTGACTTATCAGGGATTACCAAATCCTCATCGGCAACAAGCTGAAAGCCCAAACCTGTGCAGTCCGGACAAGCGCCGGCGGGATTGTTAAAGGAAAACATACGGGGTTCCAGCTCTGTCAAGCTGATACCGCAATCCTCACAGGCATAGTTTTGCGAGAAGGTCAGTTCCTCCTTTGTGTCCGGCAGGTCAATGGTCACAAGGCCGCCGGAATGACTGCACGCAGTCTCAATGGAATCGGTAAGACGCCGACGCTGTCCATCCCGGATCACCAATCGGTCCACCACCAACTCAATGGTGTGCTTTTTATTTTTCTCCAAGGTGATCTGTTCACTCAGGTCATACAAAATACCATCCACACGGACCCGGGCAAAGCCCTGTTTACGGGCATCCTCAAACACTTTAACGTGCTCACCTTTTTTTCCACGGATAACCGGAGACAGAACAATAAAGCGTGTACCTTCACCCAGTGCCTCCACACGATCAACGATCTGATCCACGGTCTGTCTGGCAATTTCCTTACCGCACTTGGGACAGTGGGGAGTTCCCACCCGCGCCCACAAAAGCCGGAGGTAATCGTAGATCTCCGTGACAGTACCTACCGTAGAACGGGGGTTTTTAGAGGTGGTCTTCTGATCAATGGAAATGGCAGGCGACAAACCGTCAATAGAATCCACGTCCGGCTTGTCCATCTGCCCCAGAAACTGCCGGGCATAAGCACTCAGGCTCTCCACATACCGCCGCTGTCCCTCCGCATAAATGATATCAAAGGCAAGACTGGACTTTCCCGAACCGGACAAACCGGTAAACACCACCATTTTATCCCGGGGAATGGCAAGATCTATATTTTTTAAGTTATTTTCTCTGGCTCCCTTGATGATGATCTGATCGTTCATAGCACGCCCCATCTCCACAAAAAGTCTTCTTTCTAGTATAACACGATTCAGCACAATGTACAAGTACAACTTCAAACACAATTTCGTTTTATCCCCTGTTTCTGTTCTTTGACGGTTTCATGGAAGAATTCGGAAGGAAATAACATTTTTTTGTTGGTTTTTATCTGTGTTCGGTGTTGCAATTTAGGCGGCATTGATGGTATAATGTGGTTAGAATGGCTTATGGTATGGTCATAAGCAGAAATAGATGAATGAGAGGTATTTCAAAAGATGATTGCTTACAGTGAAAACATCAAAATTTTCTGTGGTAATTCTAATCCTGCCTTTGCAGAAACCGTCTGCCGGGAACTGGGTCTGGAAATGGGCAAGGGTGTTGTGCAGACCTTCTCCGACGGAGAGGTATCTGTTTCCCTCAATGAGACCGTCCGTGGCGCTGACGTTTTTCTGATCCAATCCACCTGCAAGCCCGTCAACGATCATCTGATGGAACTGCTGGTGATGATCGATGCCTGCCGCCGGGCTTCCGCAGGTCGTATCACTGCCGTGATCCCCTATTTCGGTTACGCCCGTCAGGACCGGAAGGCTAAGAGCCGTGACCCCATCTCTGCCAAGCTGGTTGCCAACATGCTCACCGCCGCTGGCGCTGACCGGATCCTCACCATGGACCTGCACGCCGCGCAGATTCAGGGTTTCTTTGACATTCCTGTGGACCATCTGCTGGGCAATCCTACCTTTGTGAAATACTATCTGGATAAATTCCCCGAGGATAAATTTAACCACGACGATTTTGTAGTGGTCTCCCCCGACGTTGGTTCTGTTGCCCGCGCCCGCGCCTTTGCGGCAAAAGTGCACATGGGTCTTGCCATTGTTGACAAGCGCCGTCAAAAGGCAAATGTCTGCGAAGTCATGAATGTTATCGGTGATGTAAAAGGCAAGACCTGCATTCTGTTTGACGATATGATCGACACTGCCGGTTCTCTTTGCAATGCAGCACAGGCGCTGGTGGAAATCGGTGGTGCTAAGGAAGTTTACGCTTGCGCTACCCATGGCGTTCTGTCCGGACCTGCCTTTGAACGGATTGAAAAATCCCCCATCAAGGAAGTAGTTGTACACAACACTATCCCCGTATCTACCGATTGCCCCTGCAAGAAGATCAAGCAGCTGGATGTGGCGCCCATCTTTGCCCGCGCCATCTCCCATGTTCACGGTGGTACTTCTATCGCCGATCTGTTTTAAGCCGTGTTTGGGAAAAAAAGCGAAAGCTGGCTGATCGTGGGTCTGGGAAATCCCGGTAAAGAGTATGCACATACCCGACATAACTGCGGTTTTCTCGTCATGGATCTGTTAGCAGAAAAACTGAATTGCAAAATCGATAAGAGTAAGTTTCAAGGGCTCTATGGGCAGACTGTACGTGAAGGGAAAAAGCTGTTTTTGCTGAAACCCATGACCTATATGAATCTGTCCGGCCGATCTGTTTTGCAGCTTTCCGCCTACTATCATATCCCCCCGGAGCGGATCATCGTTCTATTTGACGATATTTCTCTTCCGCCTGGACGGCTGCGGATTCGAGGTGACGGCTCTGCCGGCGGTCACAACGGCATAAAATCTATCATTCAGGAATTAGGCTCTCAGGGCTTTCCCCGGGTGAAGATCGGCGTCGGTGCAAAGCCAAATCCCCAACAGGATCTGGCTGACTGGGTGCTCTCCGGATTTGATGCCTCAGAAAAAAAGGCATTAGATGCAGCTCTAAATAAAGCAGCAGAGGCAGCCCTGTGTATCATGGAAAAAGGCGTTTCAGAAGCTGCCAACCGCTATAACGGCTTTCAGCCCTAATATTGTCATTTTACCACGGAAAGGGGGGTATTTTCCCCCTTTCCGCGTTGTTACGTGGAATGAATTTTCCTTTTGAGGTGTGCTATGGAAAAACTTTTGGATATTCTGAAAACCATGCCGGAGTATACTGCGGCGTTAGAGGCACTGGCAAACGGCGAGAGCGCTGCCATTACCGGCATCGGTCAGATTAACCGCAGCCACATCGTTGCCGGTCTGTACCGGCATACAGATGCGCCTTTGGTTGTGATCTGTCAGGACGATATGTCCGCCCAAAGACTGCGTGATGAACTAAAAGGCTTTTTGGGAACAGAGTGTCCGGTACTGGCCACGCGGGAACTGACGCTGTATGACAGCGCAGTGGTATCCAGAGGCTGGGAACAAAAACGGCTGCGGCAGCTATATGAATTATCCCACGGAAAAACACGGCTGCAAATCATGACCTGGGATGCCCTCAGCCAGCGCACCATCCCTCCCACGGTTTTGGAGCGCGCCGCCTTTTGTCTGGAAATGGGTAAAGAATATTCCATGGACGCCCTAAGCAATCAGCTTACAGCCTGTGGGTACAGCCGATGCGGTATGGTGGAAGGACCGGGACAGTTTGCCATTCGGGGTGGGATTCTGGACGTATTCTCCCCTGCCGCAGAACTGCCGGTACGGGCGGAATTTTTTGGTGATGAGCTGGACACCATGGGTTACTTTGACCCGGATACCCAGCGCAGGACAGAAAATGCCGACCAGGTGATCATTTTGCCCGTTGCCGAAACCCAGTCACACCTTCACGAGAGTGGCATTTCCGGGCTGTGCCAAGACATCCAAAAGCTCATTGCCCGGCAGCAACGCCGGAAAACGCCCAACGAAGCCCTTATCAAAACTTTGGAAAAGGATCTGGACAAATACCAAAACAATCTGCAAAATCCTGCATCAGACCGTTATATGGCGCTGATCTATCCGGAATTTGCCACAGCTGCATCCTATATTCCAGAAAATGCAAGGATCATTCTATGTGACCAAAGCGGTCTCCATCGGGCTGCCCGCAGCCGAACAGAGGATATTGGGATGCAGCTGGACAGTCTTTTGCAGGGCGGTCCGGTTGCCGGTGAGCTTTGCGATTTTGTATGGCAATGGGAGGATCTCTGTCACGATTTAAAGGACCGCACGGTTCTGTATCTGGACACCTTTACTGCCGCAGCCTATCCGGAAAGCTGTTTGCCCCGCCATCTGCTGCCTATGACTGCTAAGCAGCTGCCCGGTTACGGAGGTAATCTGGACACTGCTGCCGGAGACCTTTCCCATTATCAAAAAATGGATTTTTCCTGCGTGGTACTGTGCGGTTCCCGCCGCAGAGCAGAGCTTTTGCAGGAGATGCTGAGCAGTCGGGAGCTTTCCGCGCAGATTAGTATTCCATTAACAGAAATACCCCAACCCGGTCAAATCTTTTTAACAGACGGTACGTTGCCCTACGGCATGGAATACCCCAACACAAAGCTTGCCATTCTCACCGAAGGTCAATTAACGGGCAAGACAGAGGTGCGTCGCAAATCCACAAAGAAATCTGCCACCAACCGCCAAAAACTCAATTCCTTTACAGATCTGACCCCTGGTGATCTGGTGGTTCACGAAAACTACGGTATCGGTCGTTTTGTTGCCATGGAGCAGATTCGGGTGGATAACGCCATTAAGGATTATATTAAGATCGCCTACCAAGGCACTGACACCCTCTTCGTCCCAGCCACCCAGCTGGACATGGTCAGCAAATATATTGGCGGCGGAGAGGAAGCAACTATCCGGCTTAACAAAATCGGTACCGACACCTGGCAAAAAACCAAAGCCAAAGCAAGAAAAGCTGCCAAAGACATGGCAGGCGAGCTGATCCAGCTCTATGCTGCCAGACGGCGTCAAGAGGGATTTGCCTTTGCCGCAGACTCCCCGTGGCAACGGGAATTTGAGGACAATTTCCCCTATCCGGAGACGGATGATCAGCTGCGCTGCATTGCCGAAATCAAGCACGATATGGAGTCGCCTATGCCCATGGATCGCCTGTTATGCGGTGATGTAGGCTTCGGTAAAACGGAAGTAGCGCTCCGCAGTGTTATGAAGGCGGTAATGGACGGGAAACAGGTTGCCATTCTGGTGCCAACCACAGTCCTTGCTCAGCAGCACTATCAAACTGCTATGGGACGGTTTCGTGGTTTTCCGGTGAATATCGACGTGCTCAGCCGTTTCCGCACCTCCGCCCAACAGGCAAAGACTTTGCAAAATTTGCGCGCCGGACAGGTGGATCTGATCATCGGCACCCATAAACTGCTGCAAAAAAGTGTGGAATTCAAAGATTTAGGTCTTTTGATCGTAGATGAAGAACAGCGATTTGGTGTCAGTCATAAGGAGAGGCTCAAAGAACTGTCCAAGGGGGTGGATGTGCTGACGCTGTCGGCCACCCCCATTCCCCGCACGCTGAACATGGCGCTCTCCGGCATCCGGGATATGTCCACCATCGAAGAGCCACCTGCGGATCGCTATCCGGTGCAGACCTATGTAATGGAGCACAACAACGCAGTACTTGATGACGCCATTCGCAGAGAGATCCAACGGGGCGGTCAGGTCTATTATCTGCACAACCGGGTAGAGACCATTGAACAATGCGCCGCCGCACTGAAAAAACGCAATCCCGGGCTGAGCGTAGCGGTTGCCCACGGAAAGATGGGTGAAGAAGGACTCAGCGATGTGATGCGCGCCATGGCAGATGGCGAAATTCAGGTGCTGGTGTGCACCACCATCATTGAAACCGGTCTGGACATCGCAAATGTAAACACACTGATTATAGAGAACGCTGATCGGTTTGGTCTGAGCCAACTGCACCAGCTACGGGGGCGTGTGGGCCGTTCTACCCGGCACGCCTACGCCTATTTCACCTACCGGCCGGATAAATCTTTAACAGAAGTGGCAGAAAAACGCCTTGCTGCCATCCGAGATTTTGCGGAGTTTGGCTCCGGCTTTAAGATCGCCATGCGGGACTTGGAGATCCGGGGCGCCGGTAACCTGCTGGGCGCAGAGCAATCGGGACACATGATGAGCGTAGGCTATGATATGTATCTGAAACTGCTGGACGAGGCGGTGCTGGAAGAGCGGGGTGAAAAGCCAAAAGAACCGGACTGCACCGCCGATTTGAACGTGACCGCCAATGTGGATAAGGACTATGTATCCCGGGGTGAAGAGCGCATGGACCTGTACCGCCGCATGGCTGCCATTCGATCTCAGGAGGATGCAGACGATCTGCTGGATGAGATCATTGATCGCTATGGTGATCCGCCCAAGGGCGTGCTGAATCTGGTGGAGATCGCCTTACTGCGCGCCAATGCCCGGAAGGTGGGAATCTGCGACATCCGCCAGAAAGCCGGTGAGGTCCAATTCACCCTTGCAAATCTGAATTTTGAGGCCATCAGCACCCTGTGCAGCGACCCGGATTACAAAAACCGGGTACAGCTTGTTGCCACCGCAAAAGAACCAACTGTGCGGTTAAAGCTGGTCTCCGGCGTAGACAGTCTGCGCCAATCCAAGGTATTTATCGAAAGATACACCCAGTACGCATAGCAAAAACCGGACCAAATGGTCCGGTTCAGTGTATCAAAAAAGCCGTCAACCGTCAAAAAGCCAGATAACGTAAAGAATTTTACGAAGAGCCTTCCCCTGGGGGAAGGTGGCAAAAATCTTTGATTTTTGACGGACTGAACCGGGCCAAATGGTCCGGTTTCGCGTTTATTCCCCAGTTGCGCCGATTACCAAAATAGGAAGATTATCCCGATAGATGGCATCAAATTGGCTTAGCGGAAGCGGATTCTCCCCACTACCTACCTCGATAGTATAACCGGGGCGGCGAAATTCCTGTATGAACCAATCCTTATAACCGGCAAAACCTGATGCATATGGCACATTTGCCAAGGTATATCCGCTGGCATCTGCCATTTTCTGTCCCAGTTCTTCCGCGCCCGGCACCCGGATATCCATAAACTGCCAGTAAATTTCCTCCCCCTGAGAATGGTACGCAAGAATCAAATCCGGATCGATAAATTGGGTATATCCCGCTAAGGCGCGGCTTTCAAATTGATTCAGCGGCGCTCTGCCCACATAATCCCGAGGACCGGGTTGGGTGTAACCTTGGGAGAATTTAATCTCCCTTGCCTGCAACCATCCCGCAGGATACTGCAAATTGAGATCCACGCCCAATAAATTCGCCTTCCATTCATCGGGAAACGGTATATTGGGGTAATTTTCTGAAAGACGTTCTGCCAGATCATACTGAATATTTCCCTTGGGGATTGCACCGGTGACCAGATCCACCCCGTCCGGGTTCACCATAGGAACCATATAAATAGTGACAGCGTCCGCCAAGCTTCTGGCATCCCGCTCATAGATCCTGCCACCGGACTGAATCGCTTGCGCCAAATCCTCAGCAAATTTCAAAAGCACCAGAGTAGTAATCCATTCATTGGCATGGTGAGATGCAGAAAACATCACCTTTCTCGGACCGTTTCCAATCACCAATGTGGAGATGGGACGCTGAAATGCCGTGGTGGCAAGAACCTCTGTGCGGCAAAAAGGATATGTTCTGACGATTTCGCCGATCATGCGTTCATTGGCAGCAGATGTAATGGGTACATCCGTCTGGACAATTGCCATAAAATCACCTCCTGGCAGTCTATGCTAAAAAATGAAAACTGTTACATCCCCCCAAGGGGGTTGCAAGTTTTGGCAAAATAGGGTATGATATGCAAAAAGGAGGTGGGCATTATGCATGACCACGATCACTCTTATATGCACGCCCATGGCATTGCCCACTCCCACGGCCATGTCCATGAGAATCAAAAAGCAGTTATCAATCGGTTGGCCCGGGCAATCGGTCATCTGGAAAAGGTAAAACGCATGGTGGAAGATGGCCACGATTGTTCTGAGGTGCTGATCCAGCTTGCGGCGGTGCGTTCCGCTTTGGACAACACCGGCAAGGTGATTTTGAAGGATCACATCCATCACTGTATGGTAGATGCCGTTGCCGCCGGAGATACAGAAGCCATTGACAGTCTATGTCAAGCAGTAGACAAGTTCTTGAAATAAAAAAGTGCGAAACTTACACGTTTCGCACTTCTTTCATTTCGTTTGAATATCCAGATGATAGTCAATCACACCGGCAGCATTCTGCTCGATCTCGATATTGTACCGCAGATCGACAACACCCCCTGCCGGGGTAATATCTGCACTGACCTTGGTGGCGCACACGGTAAGCATCAAGGCGCCAAATTCCGTCTGATACAAGGAATCATGGGCAATGCCCTCCCGGAAGACCATCTGGGAATTGAATTTTCCCCTTCTGGTCAGGGTGACTTCTCCATCACAGAAGATAAACGTGGTGCTGACCCCCTGTAAACCGGTCAGATCACTCTCCTCATAAGACAACTTCCAGCCGTTATCCGTCTGTTCTAGAATACCCTCCGTCACCAATTCAATGGTGTCCGGTTCCTGTCCGGCATAGCTCTGCTTGCCCTGAATGGACAATACCACAGACTGCTTCATAATCAGTCCTCCATAGCCAACTGCAAAAGCTGATCGATCAGCTCACCGTAGGGAATACCGCTGGCCACAAACAGCTTGGGATACATAGAAATGGAAGTAAATCCCGGCAGCGTATTGATCTCGTTAAATACCACCCGCTGATCCCGGTGGGTCACAAAAAAGTCCACACGGCTCAATCCACGGCTGCCCACGGCACGGTACACCTGCACCGCCTTTTCCCGCAGTTCCTCGGCTGTCTGCTCGTCGATCCGCGCGGGAATATAAGCAACGGAAGTATCAGACACATACTTGGCATCATAATCATAAAATTCCGCGCCGGAATCAATCTCACCCGGCACAGAGGCAACGGGACTGGCATTTCCAAGCACCGCAACTTCAATCTCCCTGCCATCTATAAATTCTTCTACAAGAATTTTCTCGTCATAGCGGCCCGCCATCACCAGCGCACCCATCAGCGCTGCCCGATCTCCGGCTTTGGACACGCCCACAGAAGAACCGGTGCCCGCAGGCTTTACAAATACTGGGTAAGAAAATTTACCCTCTACACGGGCAACGATCTCATCCATGCTCTTCTGCAAATCACTGTTTCTTACCAAGAGCCATTGGGCCTGGGTAATTCCGGCATTATCCACCACCAGTTTGGTCAGCGTCTTATCCATGGCAACGGCAGAAGCCGCAACATGAGCGCCCACATAAGGAATGCCCGCCATTTGCAGAAGACCCTGCATAGCACCGTCCTCACCATTTTCTCCATGGAGGACCGGGAACACCACATCGATGGGATGGCGTGTCACACCGCCCTCTGCAAAGCACAGAAGACCCTCTCCCCGCACGGGAGAGATCAGCGCAGGACAATTATCCTGATGATCCTGCCATTGTCCGGTGGGCAGCAGAGAATAATCCGCACCCCTGAAAAGGATCCACCGTCCCTTCTCAGTGATGCCCACTGGAAATAATTGATATTTTTCCTTATCAATATTGTTCAGCACAGCCTCAGCTGACCGCAGAGATACCGCATGCTCAGGGCTGATACCGCCAAACAAAATACAAACATTAATCTTACCCATTTAATCGCCTCATTCAAATTACTTTAACAGCGCTTCTCCTGCCCGGAAGATATCACCGGCACCAACCGTCAGCACCACATCCCCCGGCTGCACGGTTTTACGTAAAAATTCCGTGACCTCCGGCAATGTCTGGCAATACACAGAACCGGGAATCTCTTTTTGCAGATCCTGCGAGGAAATCCCCAACACATTGCTCTCTCTTGCCGCATAGATCTCTGCAACAGCAACAACATCCGGCTTTTTCAACTCCCGGACAAAATCATCAAACAACGCCTTGGTGCGGGTATAGGTATGGGGCTGGAAAGCCAGCACCAGACGCTTGCACTCCATCGAGCGTACCGCTTCAATGGTGGCTGCCAGCTCATCGGGATGATGGGCATAATCGTCATAAACATCCGCGCCGTTAAACTTGCCCTTAAACTGCAAACGTCGCTCCGCGCCGGAGAAAGTTGACAGGCCTCTTGCTGCTGCTTCACCGGGCACACCCAGCATCCAAGCCGCGCCGGCAGCAGCCAAGGCATTCATGGCATTGTGCCGTCCTAACACCCGCAAATCCAGGTGGCAGTATTTTTCTCCATCACAAACCACGTCCAAATGACGCCAGTTAGAACAGATATTTTCCGCCCGGACGCGGTTATGGGGCTGCACGCCGAAGCTGATATAAGAAGTACCTCCCAGCGCCTGGGTTACGTGCAGATCATCGCCGTTTGCCAACACACCGCCGGAGGAAAGACCTGCAAATTCCCGGAAAGATTTCTGCACATCAGCAAGGTCCTTAAAATAGTCCAGGTGATCCGCTTCCACATTAAGAATCACAGCCAAGGTAGGGGCAAAATTCAAAAACGAATCACAATACTCGCAGCTTTCCAACAAAATGGTATCGCCCCTGCCTACCCGGTGCCCTGCCTGCAACAGGGGAAGATACCCACCGATCATAACCGTGGGATCCAGCTGCGCAGCCATGAGAATATGAGTAAGCATGGAGGTAGTGGTTGTCTTGCCGTGGGTACCTGCTACGCAGACTGCATTCTTATAAGCCCGCATAATGACACCCCATGCCTGGGCTCTCTCAAATACCGGAATGCCGGCGCTCCGCGCAGCGGCGATCTCCGGATTATCATTATGGACAGCAGCAGTGCGGATCAAACAGTCTGCACCGTGAATATTGCTCTCCTGATGACCGATATAAACCGGAATCCCCTTAGCCACCAACTCCTGGGTAGATGCGGTGACGCTCATATCCGAGCCGGTGACCACCATGCCCATTCCTTGCAACACAAGGCCCAATGGGCGCATAGAGACGCCACCAATCCCCACCAGATGAACATGTCTGCCGGGCTGCAAATAACCACGCAATTCCTCACTTCTATTATTCATTCAGGTATTCCTCCCGAAAACTGAAATATCAATGCTTTAACCTTAATATTATATTATATTTTTATATTTTTTACAACTATAATTTTAAATTGCAGTATTTTTGAGATATAAAAACCAAAAATGGACAAGGTCAACAGGACTGTTAGATTTTATTGTTCGAGCCTGTCACATAAAAAAACAAGAGGG
>JBGVON010000098.1:0-5382 GCA_045126495.1 Faecousia sp. | reverse complement strand
TCAGTCGGATGCATCCGACTCCCCGAAGAGGAGATTTACTTTGCGGTTCCTCATCATTATAGAACCCCGCAGGGAAAAAGTCAAGCCGCCGAAGGACTTCGGCGGCCTGTTTTTGTCATTAAGCCATTTCCAGATTCAGCTTTCTGCCGCCCAGAACATGGAAGTGCAGGTGATGCACGGTCTGACCGGCATCGTCGCCGCAGTTGCTTACCACACGGTAGCCGTTTTCCAGGTTTTCCGCCTTGGCAATGGCGGGGATCACCTCAAAAATGTGGGCAACCACCTGGGCGCTTTCGGCGTTGATTTCCGCAACGCTGCCGATGTGCGCCTTGGGGATCACCAGAATGTGGGTGGGCGCTTGGGGAGCGATGTCCCGGAAGGCGAATACCAGCTCGTCCTCATAGACCTTAGTAGAGGGGATCTCCCCTGCGATGATCTTACAGAAAATGCAGTCCATAATGGTTCCTCCTTAAAATCCAAATGCAGCAAATACACCGGTGCTGGCCAGCGCCATAATGATGCCGGCTAAGATAACACCCAGACAGACCGACAGCACCGTGGACTTAAAGCCCATGTCCAGAAAGCTGGCGCCCAAGGTCCCGGTCCATGCGCCGGTGCCCGGCAGGGGGATGCCCACGAAGAGCATCAGGGCGAGAAAGAGACCGCCCCGGCCGGTCTTTTTTACTAATTTTTGACCGGCGTGTTCGCCCTTTTCCAAACAAAAAGAGAAGAATTTGCCGATGTATTTCTTTTTACTTCCCCAAACCAGAACTTTTCTGGCGAAAAAGTAAATGAAAGGCACAGGGAGCATATTGCCGATAACGCAGATGAAAAGCGCCAAGGGGAAGGGGATGTTCATGCCCGGCGCCATCGCCATGACCATAGCGCCCCGCAATTCGATGATGGGCACCATGGAAACAAAGAAAATCGTCAAATACTTGGCCATTGGTGAACTCCTTAAAAGTAGTGGGTTTATTTTACCATACCTGTCTGCCAAATGCAAATAAAATGTAGCGGCAATGCCCGCCCTCGGGTGTCCCTACGATACCATTGTAGGGGCGATTCACCAATCGCCCGTTATTTTTCCAACAATGCGTACGACAGGTCCAGCAATTTTCCTGTACCGGCGGAATTTTCCATGGTAACAGACCCCTGCCCGTTATTGAGAAGATTCGCTTGCTCCAAAAGATGCCGGGTCTGCCGGGCAGTGCCCTCACTGCCGTCCAGCAGGAGGGTCTGTTCACCCAGAAGTTCCTGTATCGTGTCTTTCACAAAAGGATAGTGGGTGCAACCCAGCACCAGCGCGTCCAGCTTGCCCACATAGGGGGTCAGCACCTGTTGCAGAAGCTGTTTGGTCTCCGGGGTGTGGGCGCTTCCCTTTTCAATCTGCTCCACCAGTCCCGGCGCGGCGATCCGCGCCACCCGGGCCCCGGGAAAGCGCTCCATTTGCTGGGCAAGTTTCTCTTCTTGCAGGGTCACTTGGGTGGCCATGATGCCGATGTTTCCGGCGGGGAATCGGTCCGCTGCCACCTTCAACGCAGGTTCGATGCCCACGATGATGGTGTCCGGATAGGTCTGCCGCAGGACGCCGATGGCGGCGGCGGTGGCGGTGTTGCAGGCCACCACCAGGGCTTTGATGCCCCGGGCCATGAGCATTTTCGCCGCGCGGAGAGTGAGGGCGCGGACCTGCTGGGGGGTCTTACTGCCGTAGGGGGCGTTGGCGGAGTCTCCGAAGTACAGAAAATCCTCCCCGGGCAGTAGCTTCACCAGCTCCCGCAGGACGCTGATGCCCCCCACGCCGGAGTCAAATACGCCAATGGGATCGGTTTTTTGCGCCATCTTTCTCACCTGCCTTGTTTTTTCTTGATTATAGCAAAAAAATACGCGGCTTTCAACCGCAATGTTGACAGGGAGGGGATTTGGGCGTATGATGAAAAAAGGAAGGTGGAGAAAATGCGGAAAAAGTTGAAAATATGGCTAAAAAATACGGCGCAATTCCTTTTGAATCCCCGGCTTTTGTTCTGCTTTGGAATTGCGTGGATCCTCACCAACGGCTGGTCGTATATTCTGTTTGGCTTGGGAACGTATTTCGGTATCGGCTGGATGGTGGCGGTCAGCGGCAGCTATCTGGCGTTTTTGTGGTTTCCCTTTTCGCCGGAGAAATTGGCAACGGTGGCCATTGCTATTTTTTTGCTGAAATGGCTGTTTCCCAAGGACCAAAAGACCTTGGCGGTACTGCGGCAGATGAAAGCAAAGGTCAAAGCCGCCCTCAAAAAATGGAAAAAGAAAGAAACGGACGGATAATATCCGCCCCTACGGATTCTATGGATGTTTTCGTAGGGGACGGGTTTCCCGTCCTGATAGTTATTGTTTTTGCTTGATTACCCGCCCCGTAAAAAAGATAGAGCATATGTAAAGGGGCGGGTAAGGGACTCGTTTGATTAAGGTGTCGCCGGGGCCCTACCCGGCGAGCAACAGTCCCCCGGACTGTTGCGTTTGTATTGTTCGAGTCCCATCCGTCCGGAAGAAGGTGTACCGAATAGAGATAAACGGCTTCGGGCAGGCATACTGCCTACCGTCAGCCGTTTATGGACTCTCCCACGGCCTAAAAAACATGTCACCGGCATGTTTTTTACCTCGCTGCGCTCGGCCGGCCTTTCGAGTCCCACTCACCCCATAAAAAAAGACAGACCTTTTGGTCTGTCTTTTTTTATGGGGTGGGTAATGGGACTCGAACCCACAACGCCCGGAACCACAATCCGGTGCTCTGCCAATTGAACTATACCCACCATATATTTATTTTTGTCATTGCGAGGCTTGCTTGCAAGCCGTGGCAATCTCTTGCTGAAATCAGCTGTTGGCACGCCAGGAGGGACTCATCAATCAAGGTGTCGCTCCGTCGAGCCGTCGCGACCAACATGCCACCGGCATGTTGTGATTTGTATTGTTCGAGTCCTAAGAAAGACTTTACAAACCAAAAGTGCGGAAGTCCTTTAAATCTGCGGCAGTTGAATGGCACGCCAGGAGGGACTCATCAATCAAGGTGTCGCTCCGTCGAGCCGTCGCGACCAACATGCCACTGGCATGTTGTGATTTGTATTGTTCGAGTCCTAAGAAATGCGGCAAAAACTTGTAAGTTTTTCACATCCACCTGAGTCGTGCAATTATTTGGCACGCCAGGAGGGACTCGAACCCCCGACCTACTGCTTAGAAGGCAGTTGCTCTATCCAACTGAGCTACTGGCGCATCTTATGGAGCGGGTGACGGGAATCGGACCCGCGTATCCAGCTTGGAAGGCTGGTGTTCTACCATTGAACTACACCCGCGAATCCACCTAACCTGAGCGATTCAGCTATAAGATATTAGCACACCAAACGGGATATGTCAAGGAGAAATCCCCAGAATTTCCGGAATTTTTTCATAAATTACGTCTGCAACCGCTCCGTCGGCGCAGTTACACACCGTGGGATACCGCTGCGCGATGACTCCGTCTGCCGGGCAAAAGGCGTAATCTGCCCCGTCCAGCATGGTGATATCGTTCTCCGCATCCCCCACGCACACTAAGATTTTCTTCCCCAGCCGGGTCTGCAATGCCCGGGCGGCAGCGCCCTTGTTGACACCTTTGGCGTGGATATCCAAAATTCGGGGCGCGGCGCGGAACACCGCCACCTTGTCACCCCACCGGTCCAGAATGAACTGGGCCATTTCTTCAAACCGGGCGTTGTCCTCCTCCGAGCAGGTGAACATATCCGAAAGCACAGCTTTCCGCACCGGACCGTAGGCGGCAAATTTCAGAAAAGGGCCGTAATCCTTGCCGTGTTCTGCCATCGCCCAACCCCAATGCATCTTCTTGTACAGCGCCACAAATTCCTCTCGGGGTTCTAAAAGATAGTGGTTATCTGCCCCTTGGATTTCCAGATTCATCTCGGGGAACGCCGCTTTTACCGCATCCAGGGTCTCCCACAGGGGCAGGTCGATGATCCGCAGATCGGTCAGCTTGCCCTTTTCCCAGCAGGCAGAGCCGTTATACAATAAAAACGGCGCATTGGCGGGGATGCGGGCAAAATGATCCCGCATGGTGGTGGTGCTGCGACCGGTATTCAGGGTGAAGCTGCCGCCGTTTTCCGTGAAGTACCGGATGGCGTCCAGATTCCGTTGGGGAATGGAGCTGTCCGGGGCGGTGAGGGTACGGTCGTAATCCACCGTCAGCAAAACATCAGAAAATAGTGCCATAGTATACCTCTTTTTGCAGGAACAAATACCATAATTTTCGTTCATGAGGGGACATTTCCCGGCGAAGCTGCCGGGCTGTTTTTAATTTGGTGTTGTCTTTGGGAATTTTTATACAGCCCTCTCAGTCACGGCTTACGCCGCGCCAGCTCTCCCAGAGGGAGAGCCAAGTTTTTATAGCATAGGTTTCAGTTTTCTCAAAACGTCCTTAAAATAGTCCGGCAGCTCTGTCATTACCACCACGGGCCGTCCGTCCCGGGGGTGGGAAAAGCATAGCATCCCCGCATGGAGGCATTGAGAGTCCTGCCCCAGTTCCGGTTTTTTCCGTCCATAGACCGTGTCTCCCAAAATGGGATGACCGATGTGCGCCATGTGGACCCGGATCTGGTGGGTCCTGCCGGTTTCCAATCGGCAACGCACGTGGGTGTAGCCCTGATACCGGGTCACCACCTCCCAGTGGGTCACAGCGGATTTGCTGTTCCGCTGGGTCACGCACATCTTCTTCCGGTCTGTGGGATGCCGTCCGATGGGGGCGTCCACCGTGCCGGTGTCCTCTTTCAGATTGCCGCAGACGATGGCTTCATAGGTCCGCGCCATGGAGTGGTCTTTCAGTTGAGATGCCAGCACCGTGTGGGCGAGGTCATTTTTCGCCACTGCCAAAAGGCCGGAGGTGTCCTTGTCGATGCGGTGGACGATGCCGGGACGAAGCTCCCCATTGATTCCGGAAAGGGAATCTCCCCGGGCAAAGAGCAGACCGTTTACCAAGGTGTCGTCCGCATGTCCGGCGGCAGGATGGACTACCAGCCCCTTGGGCTTGTTGATCACCAGCAGGTCATCGTCCTCATAGACGATCTCCAAGGGGATCTCCGTGGCGGTGATCTCCACCGGCTTGGCCTCCGGCATGGTCACCGAGATCTCGTCGCCCATATTCAATTTGTCGTTTTTCTTTCCCGGCTTGCTGTTTCGGTTTACATAACCTTCCTCGATAAGGCGCTGGGCGGCAGATCGGGTCAATCCCTCAGCCACCCGGGCGACAAAGGCATCCAGCCGTTCCCCGGGAATATCCGCAACAAAGATCATGAGCTTCCTCCAAATAAACACCGTAGGGCGGGGGCTTGCTCCCGCCGTTTAAGGGTCATGCAAATTTTGTTT
>JBGVON010000097.1:0-9836 GCA_045126495.1 Faecousia sp. | reverse complement strand
GCGAGCATTTCTCGTCCCCTTGTAAAGCGCTTCTTTGTGCGGGCGGACGAGCAATGCTCGCCTCTACGATCTATATATTGGGTTGGATTTTTCTAAAAACAACAATATCCTGTTTACCTAAAAAATATTGGAAAAAATATGTAAAAACCGAAAAAAATGCTTGCAAAATGGACATACTTCCTATATAATAATTCGGCACGGAAATTTTCCGTAGTATTACACCACACACCCGGGGACCTGTCGCTCCCGTGTCCGCAGGCAAGCGCCGAAAGACGGGCGGTAAGGAATGAACGGGGTGGAGGAACAAACAAAAGGAGAAAAAACTATGTCTGTCGTATCTATGAAGCAACTGCTGGAAGCTGGCGTGCATTTCGGTCACCAGACCCGCCGCTGGAATCCCAAAATGGCCACCTACATCTACACCGAGCGTAACGGTATCTACATCATCGACTTGCAGAAGACCGTTAAGAAGCTGGAAGAGGCCTACAATTTCGTCCGTGACACCGCTGCCGAGGGCGGCAACATCCTGTTCGTGGGCACCAAGAAGCAGGCCCAGGATGCTATCAAGGAAGAAGCGATCCGCTGCGGCGGTTACTATGTGAACGCCCGCTGGCTGGGCGGTATGCTCACCAACTTCCGCACCATGCGTACCCGTATCGACCGTCTGGCACAGCTGCGCAAGATGGAAGCTGACGGCACCTTCGCCATGCTGCCCAAGAAGGAAGTTATCAAGCACCAGGGCGAGATCGAGAAGCTGGAAAAGTACCTGGGCGGCGTGAAGGAAATGAAGAAGATCCCCGCTGCGCTGTTCATCGTTGACCCCCGCAAGGAGCGCAACGCCATCGCCGAGGCCAAGAAGCTGGGCATCCCCGTTGTTGCCATCGTTGACACCAACTGCGATCCCGACGAGATCGACTACGTGATCCCCGGCAACGATGACGCCATCCGCGCCATCCGTCTGATCGCCGCTGCTATGGCATCCGCTGCCATCGAGGGCCGTCAGGGTGAGGATGCTCCCGTGGAAGCTGCCGCTGAGGCTGAGGCTGCTGCCGAGACCACCGAAGCGTAAAATTATTTGTCATTACCAAATGTAGGGGCGGGCATTGCCCGTCCGTTACAACAAAACCCACATCGAACAAGCGGACGACCGATGGTCGCCCCTACGATGGGGAAAACGCAAATTAGGAATGACGCATCATTATAAATATTGTTGGAGGAAAAATACAATGGCATTTACTGCACTGGACGTTAAGAAGCTCCGTGAAATGACCAACGTTGGCATGATGGACTGCAAGGCTGCTCTGTCCGCTACCGACGGTGATATGGACAAGGCTGTTGACTGGCTCCGTGAAAAGGGTCTGGCAAAGGCAGCGAAGAAGGCTGACCGCATTGCCGCTGAGGGCGTTGCTTACGCTACTGTTGTCAACGGCGTGGGCGTTGTGATCGAAGTGAACTCCGAGACTGACTTCGCCGCCAAGACCGACGCTTTCCTGGACCTGGTGAAGAACCTGGCCGAGGTGGTTGCCACCGCTAACCCCGCTGATGTGGAGGCTTTGAAGGCTTCCAAGTATCCCAACTCCGACCTGACCGTCACCGAGATCATGCAGGAGAAGGTCATGTCCATCGGCGAGAATATGCAGATCCGCCGTTTCGCCCGCTTTGCTGACAATACCTCCGTGGCTTATGTCCACGCAGGCGGCACGCACGGCGTTCTGGTGAACCTGGCTGTGGAAGGCTGCGACGCTACCGAGATCGGTAAGAACGTTGCTATGCAGATCGCTGCTATGGGCGCCAAGTACTGGGATAAGACGCAGGTGCCCCAGGCTGAGATCGACAAGGAGCTGGCTGTTCAGGTTGCCCTCATGGACAACGATCCCAAGATGGCTGGTAAGCCCGCTGAGGTGAAGGAGAAGATCGCTGCCGGTAAGATGAACGCCTTCTACAAGGAGATCTGCCTGTTGCAGCAGGAGTTCGTCCGCAGCGACCTGTTCAAGGGCGATGTGGCTGGCTACATTGCTGACGCAGCTAAGAAGCTGGGCGGCAAGGTCACCTTCGTGGACGCCATCCACTATATCAAGGGTGAAGGCATCGAGAAGAAGGAAGAGAACTTCGCTGACGAGGTTGCTGCTCAGATCGCCGGCGCCAATAAGTAAGACATTACCGTAAAACCCGCGGGTGCTTTTGCGCCCGCGGGTTTTTAATTGAAAATTGAGAGTTGAAAATTGAAAATGCAGGGGCAACGGTTTGCGGCCTGTGGGCTATTTCCGCCGGTATTGCAAGGCTTCGATAATCTCAGAAAATCTGTCTGCCAATAGATACCGCAATTTGCACCGGATAATTACCGGTTTCCACTGACCGCATTCCTCACATAAATCTGGTTTTCGGGATATTAAAAATTTTTTAGGATCGTCAGCCGTACCCATAACCTTATTTAAACAATCTATACAAATTTCCGCCAAGAAAAACACCCCTTTCAAATTGTGTATACTTAATCTAAGTATACTTTGCCTATTGTAGCATAAATTCATCTTAAAATATACTTAATTTAAGATTTTGAGGTGGCTTATGCGAAATAAAAACAATAAACATTTGGGGATTGAGGTAGATCCCGCGCTGCATTATAAGCTGCATTATATTGCAAAATATGAGGGTCGGTCCGGAAACGGACAGATTTTGTACCTGATCCGCCAGTGTATTCAAGAGTTTGAAAGCAAACAGGGGCAGATATCGCTGCCGGAAGAAAGCATCAATCAATAATCACATAACAACCCCCACCCCAAAGAAATTCTCCGGGGTGGGTTTTATGCCTTCCCCCGGGGGGAAGCCTGTTATCCTGCCATTGCCAATTTTCGCAGGACTCTGTCCCACATCTGCCAGAAGGTGAGCTTTTCCACAGCTTCTTCGGCAACCAGCGGAATTTCTTTCAGCACCTGCTCTCCCGCTTTAATAGATAATGTGCCCAGCCGCTGGCCCTTGCTCACCGGCGCATCCACGAATTCTTCCAGCTGTACCTGCTGGGAGATTTGATTTTTCTGGGCCTTTTCAATGAGCACCGCATCCTCCCCTGCCGGTACGGCGGTGACAAAATCGGCAGTTCCCAGCTTCACGGGGATCTGCGCCGTATCCCGCTGGGGGGTGATGAGGGCGTAGCCTGCAAAGCCGTGATCCAGCAGCTGCTTGCAGGCGGCGAACCGCTCCTTGGAGCTTTCACAGCCCATAACCACGGCGATGAGCTCCATATCCTCCCGCACCGCCGAGGCAGACAGGCAGTACCCTGCCTGGGAGGTGAAGCCTGTTTTCAATCCCGTGGCGCCGGGGTAAAAGCGCACCAGCTTGTTGGTGTTGGACAGTCCGAAAGCGCCGCCCCGCACCGTGTCCATCCAGATGGTGGTGAATTTCTTGATATCCGGGTGGTTTTTCAGCAGTTCTGCCGACATGAGAGCGATGTCATAGGCGGAGGTCTTGTGATCCTTGGCTTCTTCCGCATCGTCAAGGCCGGTGCAGTTGACGAAATGGGTGTCCTTCATGCCCAATTCCTCTGCCCGCCGGTTCATCATATCCACAAAGGCGGTCTCGCTGCCGGCGATGTGCTCTGCCATGGCGCAGGCGCAGTCGTTGGCGGAGGATACGGCGATGGATTTCACCATCTCGGTGACGGTCATGGTCTCCCCCACCTTCAAGTATACCTGACTGCCGCCCTTGGCCGCGGCGGCTTCGGAGGTGGTGACGGCATCGTCCCAGCCGATGCGCCCGCTGTCGATGGCTTCCATGATGAGGAGCATGGTCATCACCTTGGTGACGCTGGCAGGGGCAAGGGGCGTGTGGGCGTTCTGCTCATAGAGCACCGTGCCGGTGGCGGCATCCATGAGCACGGCGCTTTTGGCGGGGACTTGCAAATCCGCCGCACCCACCGGCACAGTCAGCACCGCCACCACAATCAAAAGTAAGCAAACAAATCGTTTCATAGATATCCTCCAATTGACAATTGACAATTGACAGTTGACAATCGTTGTATTGCCTGCGGCAATGATTTTAATAAGTCGGCATCGCCGACACCTTAATTGTCCATTATCCATTGTCCATTCTCAATTTATGCAGCGTGTCCTCTTTGTAGAACTTTTCTATTGTGCATTGGCGGAATATTTGGTATAATATTAAGAAAATGATAAAATGGATGTGTTATACTTTGAAATACGGAATATGGAAGACCTCTGCGCCGGGGGCGGACGCGGTGAACGCGTTGGTCCGGGGCGGCTATGCGCCCCTGGCAGCCATGGTGCTGGCAGGTCGGGGGATCGAGAGCAAAGAACAGGCAGACCGGTACTTAGATTGCGCAGCGCCCCTCTTAGACCCCTATCTTATGACCGATATGGCATTGGCAGCCGGACGGGTGGGCCTTGCTATGGAACGGGGGGAGAAGATCGCCGTCTTTGGGGATTATGACGTGGATGGCATCACCGCCACCTGCCTGCTGACGGATTTTCTCCGCAGCCATGGCTGCGACTGCGTCCCCTACATCCCCGGCAGATTGGAGGAGGGCTACGGCCTGAATCCCATCGCCATTGAATACCTGCATGGCTTGGGCGTGACCCTGATCGTCACTGTGGACTGCGGCATCACTGCCATCGAGGAAGCCCGGCTTTGCAAGGAATTGGGCATGGATCTGGTGATCACCGACCACCATGAGTGCAAGGAGCAGCTGCCGGAGGCGGTGGCGGTGGTAGATCCCCACCGTCCGGACGGAGGCTACCCCCACAAGATGCTCTCCGGCGTGGGCGTTGCCTTTAAGCTGGCGGCCGCCCTGTCCGGTGACCAAGAGAAGATGCTGGAAGCTTACGGCGACATGGTGTGCCTGGGCACAGTGGCGGATGTGATGCCCCTGCAAGGGGAGAACCGGGTGTTTGTCACCGCGGGCCTTGCCATGCTGCAAAAGACCCAGCGCCCGGGTTTAGCTGCGCTTCTTGCCCAGTGCAGCTGTGAGGGCAGCGCCATTACCGCTGCTACGGTGGGATATCTGCTGTCTCCCCGGATCAATGCCGCCGGCAGAATGGGCATGATCGATTTGGCGGTGGAACTGTTTTTGACCAAAGACCCCGCCCGTGGCGAGGAAATGGCAAAAGCTCTGTGTGAGCTGAACAAGCAGCGGCAGGCGGTGGAATCGGAGATCTACCGGCAGGCGGTGGAAATGCTGCCTCCCGGCAAAGTGCCTCCTGCCATTGTGCTGGCAGACGACAGCTGGCATCAGGGTGTTGTGGGTGTGGTGGCAAGCCGCATTGCTGAGGAATTTTGCTGTCCCACCTTCCTGATCTGTCTGGATGGGGAACACGGCAAGGCAAGCTCCCGGAGCTACGGCGGATTCAATTTGTTCGCCTCTTTGACCACGTTATCCCATCTGCTGGAAAGCTATGGCGGCCATGAATTGGCGGCTGGATTTACCATTCATCGGGATCAGATCCCCGCATTCCGGCAGGAGATCTGCCGTCTGGCGGAGGAATTTGCCTGCGAAAGCGGCGCCGATGCCCGGTTGGAGGCAGATTGCGCAGTGCCTCCGGAGCTATTGACCCTCTCCAATGTGGAATCGTTGAACCGGCTGGAACCCTGCGGTAACGGCTGTCCCAAGCCGGTGCTGGTGATGCAAAATCTCACCGTAGAGCGGCTGAGCCAGGTAGGCGGCGGACGCCACCTGCGCCTGCGTTTGCAGGGGGGCGGCTTCGGCTTTAACGGCATTTTCTTCTCCACCACCGCCGAGGCCATGTCTGTATCTCAGGGCGATCTGGTGGATGTGGCATTCACCCCCCAGATCAATGAATTTAAGGGCGAGCGGACGGTGCAGATGAATTTGCAGGATATCCGTCCCGCCTGTAAGTGGGATGTGTGCGGCGATACCGAGGGCTACCGCCGCCTGCGGGCAGGGGCATTGGATGCCCGAACCGCAGGGGAATTGCTGCCGGACCGGAACACCTTGGGTTTGGTGTGGCGGTATCTGTCCTCCCGCCGGGAGGCGGTGCAGGAGACTCCCATCTGCCTGTGCCGGAAGATCGTCCGGTGGTCCGGCATTCCTCTATCCGTAGAAAAAATGCTCACCTGTCTGGATATTTTTGCGGATGTGGGTCTGTTGGAGACCGGGCGGCAGCATAAAAATATTACTGTCCGGCTGATCCCCACCCAAGGGAAGGCGGATCTGAATGAAAGCCGAACCATGCAGCAATTATTGGCTGTGCAGAACGTATAAAAGGAGTAACCATGGAAAGCTTTTCGAAACACTACGGGGCCATGTATCAGACCGTAAACCGGTGTCTGCCCGGGGTGGATATGACTGTGATCGACCGGGCGGTGGAGTATGCCCGGGAAAAACATAAGGACCAGAAGCGCAAGGACGGCTCGCCCTACATCATCCACCCCCTGGCGGTGGCGGAGATCGTGGCGGAGATGGGTCTGGATGTGGACGCCATTCTGGGCGCGCTGCTTCACGATTGCATCGAGGACACCGACGCTTCCTTTGAAGAGATCGCCCGTCTGTTCGGACAGACTACCGCGGAGCTGGTGGAGGGCGTTACCAAGCTGACCCGCGCCAATTTCGCCTCCTCCGAGGAGGCTCAGATGGAGAACCTCCGGAAGATGTTCATGGCCATGAGCAAGGACATCCGGGTGGTGCTCATTAAGATCGCCGACCGGCTCCACAATATGCGCACCATGCAGTACCAGACCCCGGAAAAGCAGATCAGCAAGTGCCGGGAGACCATGGATATCTATGCCCCCTTGGCCCACCGCCTTGGTATGCAGAAGGTCAAATGGGAGCTGGAAGATATTGCCTTGCGGTATCTGGATCCCGGCAGCTACGCGTCCATTCTGTCTTACCTGTCTGCCCACAAGGAGAAGGACGAGGCGTTCATGCACACCATCGGCGAGAAGATCTCCCAGAGACTTTCCACTATGGGCATTCATAACACCGTTTACGGGCGTATCAAGCACGTCTACTCCATCTACCGGAAGATGGGCGCCCAGGGCAAGACCATGGAGGAACTGTACGACATCTACGCCTTCCGGGTGATCGTGGATACCATTCCCGACTGCTATAACGTGCTGGGACACGTCCACGACCTGTTCAACTTGGTGCCCGGGCGTTTCAAGGACTATATTTCCACCCCCAAGCCCAATATGTACCAGAGTCTCCACACCACCGTCATCGGCTCGCAGGGTATCCCCTTTGAGGTGCAGATCCGCACCTGGGAGATGCACGAAACTGCCGAATACGGCATCGCCGCCCACTGGAAGTATAAGCAGGGCGCAGGCGCCGGTGAGGAAAAGGACTTTGAGTGGGTGCGCCGGTTGCTGGAAAGCCAGCAGGATACGGATGCGGAAGATTATGTCAACTCCATGAAGATCGACATGTTCGACGATGAGGTATTCACCTTTACCCCCAAGGGTAAGATCGTGTCCTTGCCTGCCGGGTCTACCCCCGTGGACTTTGCTTACGCCATTCACTCCGGCGTGGGTAACTCTCTGGTGGGCGCCAAGGTCAACGGGCGGATCTGCAATATTGACGCCACCCTCCAAAACGGCGATATCGTGGAGATCATCACCTCCAAGGCGGCAAAAGGCCCCAGCCGTGACTGGCTGAATATCTGTAAGAGCAATCAGGCCCGCACCAAGATCAAGCAGTGGTTCAAGCGGGAGAAGCGGGAGGAGAATATCGTCCACGGCCGGGCTTCCTTTGAAGGGGAGATGCGGCGGGTGGGTCTGCCCCTGTCCATTACGGTGGATCCGGAGCTGAGTCCCCAGCTGCTGAAAAAGCTCAGCTTTGACACTTGGGAGGATATGTACGCCGCCATCGGTTACGGCGGTCTGACTGCCGTCAAGGCGGTGGGCAAGGTCCGGGACGATATCAACCGGGCGGTGAAGGCTCAGAATATGGAGCAGCGGAGCATCCTGAACACCAAGCCGGATACCGCTGTCAGGTCCAACCGCCATGCGGTCAACGGCGTCATCGTGGAGGATATCGACTCCTGCATGATCAAGTTTGCCCGCTGCTGCACCCCGGTGCCGGGAGATGGCATCATCGGCTTTATTACCAAGGGCTTCGGCGTGTCCGTCCACCGGATCGACTGCCCCAACGCCCAGAATCGGGACGAACCCCATCAGGCTGCCCGCTGGGTGCGGGTGTGCTGGGCGGATGCGGAGGATCAGCCCTTCGAGACCACCTTGGAGCTGGACTGCATCACTCGGGACGGTTTGCTTTTGGACGTTGCTACCACCATGACCACCGCCCGGGTCCGGGTCAAGGAGATCAACGGTAAGGATCTGCCCGCCGGACGGAGTATGTTCACGGTACGCTTTGAGGTGCGGGATCTGGAAGAGCTGGATGCCATTCGCAATAAGCTGCTGAACATCCGGGATGTCACCGGCATCCGCAGAGGACACAATTAAAAATACCCGTGGCTCTCCCTCTGGGAGAGCTGGCACGGCGTTAGCCGTGACGGAGAGGGTTGCAAAACCGCCCTCTCCGTCAGCCTGTTCGGCTGACACCTCTCCCAAAGGGAGAGGCAAGTAGTTTATCTTATAAGGAGAACGTATTATGCGCGCGGTTTTAACAAGAGTAAAATCCGCATCTGTGACCATTGACGGCGAAGTCACCGGCAAGATCGGACAGGGTTTTTTGATCCTGCTGGGGGTCGGTCCGGAGGATACGGAGGAAAAGTGCCGCTACCTGGCGGAAAAGGCGCTGGGTCTGCGGATTTTTGAGGACGAAAATGAGAAAATGAATCTGAGCCTTGCAGACGTGGGCGGGCAGGTACTGGTGGTGAGCCAGTTCACCCTGTACGGCAACTGCCGGAAGGGTCGCCGTCCCAGCTTTGCCGGCGCGGCGAATCCGGAGCTGGGCAATGCCCTGTATGAAAAATTCCTTTCCGTTTGCGAGGAATTGGGCTATCCTCCCCAGCACGGCAGATTCGGCGCGGATATGCAGGTGGAATCTGTCAATGACGGCCCGGTGACCTTGATTTTGGACACCGACCAGCTGATGGACACACCCAGAAGATAAGAATGCAAAATTGAAAATGCAAAATGATGGTATTGCCGTTGGCGATGATTTGCATTTGTTGTGAAGCGACACATTCACTTTGCGTTCTAAAAGGAGTTCGTTATGGTTAATATCAAAACTTTGCCCCTGGGGGCGTATCAGACCAACTGCTACATTGCTTGGGGTGACGATTCTGACGATTGCATCGTTATCGACCCGGGCTATGAACCGGAAAGGGTGCTGCTTGCGGCAAAAAAGGCGGGCAAGTCCGTTGCCGCCGTGTTGCTGACCCATGGGCATTTTGACCATGTGGGCGGAGTAAAGGGCATCACCGAAGTCACCGGTTGTCCGGTTTATCTCCATGAAAACGAGCTGTCTTTGCCGGAGGGCTTCACAGCAGGCCCTCTGTACTACACCGATACCTACGGCGAGGGAGACGTGTTGTCTTTGGCGGGGATTTCCCTGCGGGTGCTCCACACTCCCGGGCATACCCCCGGTTCGGTGTGTCTGGCGGCAGAGGATATCCTGTTCTCCGGGGACACCCTGTTTATGGACTCCATCGGCAGGACGGATTTCCCCGGAGGAAGCATCGCCCAGATGCGAAAATCCCTGAAACGGCTGGCGGATCTGCCAGTGAACTACCGGGTCCTGCCCGGTCACGGCAGCGAGACTACCTTGAATGCCGAGCGGCAGTACAATCCTTATTTGCAATAAATGCAAACTTGTTGTTTTTTTGTAGGGGGGGGGGGGGGGGGGGGGGGGGGGGGGGGGGGGGGGGGGGGGGGGGGGGGGGGGGGGGGGGGGGGGGGGGGGGGGG
>JBGVON010000096.1:0-10016 GCA_045126495.1 Faecousia sp. | reverse complement strand
AAAAATCGTCAATTATTGAGCGGCGGGAGCAAGCCCCCGCCCTACGATATGGAATACTATATTTTTCTGTTTTTTAGTATAACAAACCCAAAGAAAATTGTAAACTTTTTTATAATTCTATTGCAATAACGGAAAGGTTTGGTAAAATGATATACTAGAAGAGTATGTTTCCAAGGAGGATGATTCTGTGATAAAAACCCTTACCCGGAGCGTCCGGGAATTTAAGTGGGCTGCGCTGGGTAGTCCCATCTGCATGGTGGGCGAGGTCACCATGGAGATCCTGATCCCCCTGGTGATCGCCAAAATGATCTCCGGCGGTATTGAAACGGGAGATATGTCCGTGGTGCTCCGGCAGGGCGGTTTGCTGCTGCTGTGTGCCCTGTGCAGCCTTACCTTCGGTGTGGGTTCGGCATTCCTTGCCTCCTATGCCAGCACCGGTTTTGCCCGGAACCTGCGAAACGATATGTTCGCCAAGGTACAGACCTACGATTTTTCCAACATCGACAAATTCTCATCCTCGTCCATCGTCACCCGTCTGACCTCCGACGTGGCCACCCTGCAAATGACCTTCCAGATGTCCATTCGCATGATCTTCCGCACCCCGGTGATGCTGGTACTGGCGCTGATCATGGCATTCCGCATCAGCCCCAGAATGAGCATCGTTTACTGCGTTGTGCTGCCCCTGTTGGCATTTGGACTTCTGTTCATCATCAGCCGGGTCCACAGGATCTTCGAGCGGGTGTTTAAATCCTACGACAAGCTCAATAACGTGGTGCAGGAGAATATTCACGGCATCCGGGTGGTGAAGGCCTTCGTCCGGGAAAACAAGGAGATCGAAAAATTTACCGATACTTCCGACAGCATTTACAGAGACTTTGTGAAGGCAGAACGGATCATGGCCTTCAACAATCCCCTGATGCAGTTTGCGGTGTACACCAGCATGATCGTCATTTCCTACTTAGGCGCGAAAATGGTGGTGGGCGGCACTCTGGACACCGGTGATCTGACTGCCATGTTCACCTACACCGGTCAGATCCTCAGCGGTCTGATGATGCTTTCCATGGTATTCGTCATGTTCACCATGAGCCGCGCCCCCATGCAGCGGGCCTACGAGATCCTGTCCGAGACCCCCGCCCTTGCCCAGCCGGATGCGCCGGTGAAGGAAGTCAAGGACGGCGCTATCGACTTTGAAAACGTATCCTTCCGGTACAGTGCTTCCGCCGGCAGAAACGCCCTGGACAGCGTAAATCTACATATCGCCCCGGGCATGACCGTGGGCATCCTGGGCGGTACGGGCTCGTCCAAATCTACCCTTGTACAGCTGATCCCCCGGCTTTACGATGTGACCGAAGGCTGTGTGAAAGTGGGTGGCGTGGACGTGCGGGATTATGACATCACCGCATTGCGGGATGCCGTCTCCATGGTGCTGCAAAAGAACGTTCTGTTCTCCGGCACAATTAAAGAAAACCTCCGCTGGGGCAATCCCAACGCTACCGACGAGGAGATGGAGCGCGCCTGCCGCCTGGCCTGCGCCCATGACTTCATCACCGCCTTCCCCGACGGCTACGATACCCACATCGAGCAGGGAGGCAAGAACGTCTCCGGCGGTCAGAAGCAGCGGCTTTGCATTGCCCGTGCGCTGCTGAAAAAGCCCAAGATCCTGATTCTGGACGACTCCACCTCCGCGGTGGACACCCACACCGACGCTAAGATCCGCAAGGCCTTTGCCGAGGAAATCCCCGGCACCACCAAGCTGATCATCGCCCAACGGGTGGCATCGGTGCAGGAAGCAGATCTGATCTTGGTGATTGACGGCGGTAAGATCGCCGCCCAAGGCACCCACACAGAGCTTTTGGAGACCTCCGCCATCTACCGGGAGGTCTATGAATCCCAAGTGAAAGGCGGTGAGGAGTAATGCCCCCTGTAAGAATGCGGGGTGACGGCAGAAAAGCCAAAAACCCCAAAAAGACACTTTTGCGGCTACTGAGCTATATGAAGCCCTACCGGGCCACCCTGATCGTGGTGGTGCTGTGTATCCTCCTTGCCTCCTTTGCCCAGGCAGCCAGCAGCAAGTCCATTCAATACGTCATTGACGACTATATCAAACCCCTTTTGGGTCAGGAAACTCCCAACTTTGCGCCCCTGATTGGATTCCTCTTCGTCATGGCAGGGATCTACCTTACCGGTATGCTCTCGGCGTTTCTGTATAACTTCCTCATGGTCAAGGTGGGACAAGGCACCCAGAAGCACATCCGGGACGCCATGTTCCGGCACATGCAGCGCCTGCCCATCCGCTACTTTGATACCCATCCCGCCGGCGATGTGATGAGCCGCTACACCGGCGATATCGACACCCTGCGGCAGATGATCTCCCAAGCCATTCCCCAGTGCATCTCCTCGGTGGCAACCCTGGTGACGGTATTTGTGATGATGCTGGTCACCTCCCCCATCCTCACCGCCGTGGTGCTGGTCACTGCCACCGGTATTCTGCTGGTGACCAAAGCCGTGGCAAGCAACACCGCCAAGTACTTTATCGGTCAGCAGAAGGCATTGGGCGCAGCCAACGGCTATGTGGAGGAGATGATCTCCGGCCAGCGGGTGGTAAAAGTATTCTGCCGGGAGGAAATCTGCAAAGAGGAGTTTGACGGCATCACCGAGGACCTGCGAGTCAACGCCTACAAGGCAGGTTCTTTCACCAATATGATGGGCCCTGTGAACAACAATCTGGGCTATCTGCAATACACTATTTTAGCGGTGATCGGCGGCATTCTCGCCATCACCAGCGGAGAGACCCTGATCACTCTGGGCGGTCTGGTGAGCTTTTTGGCCCTGAGCCGCAGCTTCAATATGCCCATCGGCCATGTGAGCAGCCAGATCAACGCCATCGTCATGGCCCTTGCGGGCGCGGAGCGGATCTTCGAGCTGATGGACGCAGAGGTGGAAGCGGATGACGGCTACGTGACCCTGGTCAACTGCCGGATGGGTGATGACGGCTCTGTCACCGAATGCAGCGAATACACCGGTCACTGGGCATGGCGCCACCCCCATCAAGCAGACGGCTCTGTCACCTACACCCCCCTCACCGGCGCCATCACCATGGATGGCGTGGACTTCGGGTACGTACCGGAGAAAACAGTGCTCCACGATGTGACCCTGTACGCCAATCCCGGCCAAAAACTGGCATTCGTGGGCGCAACCGGCGCAGGCAAGACCACCATCACCAACCTCATTAACCGCTTTTATGACATTGCCGACGGCAAGATCCGCTACGACGGCATCAATATCAACAAGATCTGCAAGGCGGATCTGCGGCGGAGCCTTGGCATCGTGCTGCAAGAGACAAACCTGTTCACCGGCACGGTGATGGAGAACATCCGCTACGGCAACCTGAACGCCTCTGACGAGGACTGCATCACCGCGGCAAAGACCGCCAACGCCCACGACTTCATCACCCGTCTGCCCCAGGGCTACGACACCATGCTCACCGGCAACGGCGCCCAGCTTTCCCAAGGTCAGCGGCAGCTTATCGCCATTGCCCGGGCGGCAGTGGCAAATCCCCCGGTGATGATCCTGGACGAGGCAACCTCCTCCATCGACACCCGGACGGAAGCACTGGTGCAGCGGGGTATGGATGCCCTGATGCAGGGCAGGACGACTTTTGTGATTGCCCACCGACTGAGTACGGTTCGCAATGCCGACTGCATTATGGTGCTGGACCACGGCAAAATCATTGAGCGCGGCACCCACGCCGACCTCATTGCCCAGAAGGGCACCTACTATCAGCTCTACACCGGCGCCTTTGAACTGGAATAAGAAAAATCCCCGCCTCCCGGCGGGGATTTTTGAGTGCAAAATACAACGTGTAAAGTGCAAAGTGAAGGTATCGCCTACGGCGATTTATTTTCATTCGTCGGCTTTGCCGACACATTCATTTTGCATTTATCATTTTGCACTTTGCATTAAAATCCGCAGGTGCAAACGCACCTGCGGTTGTTTTTTACTTCGTGCCGAAAATACGGTCGCCGGCGTCGCCCAGACCGGGGACGATATAGGCATGCTCGTTGAGCTTTTCATCGATGGCGGCAACGTAGATATCCACGTCGGGATGGGCATCCTGCACCGCTTTCACGCCCTCGGGGCAGCCGATAATGTTCATCATGATGATCTGACGGCAACCGTGCTTTTTCAGAAAATCAATGGCGGCGATGGCGCTGCCGCCGGTGGCCAGCATGGGGTCTACCACGAACACCTGCCGGGCGCCGATATCCTCCGGCAGCTTGCAGTAGTATTCCACAGGCTGATGGGTCTCGGGATCCCGGTACAGACCGATGTGGCCCACCTTTGCAGAGGGGATCAAATCCAGCATGGCATCCACCATACCCAGGCCCGCCCGGAGGATGGGGATGATTGCCAGCTTCTTACCTGCCAGCTTATAACACTTTGCCTTTGCCACGGGTGTCTGCACCATCACCGCTTCGGTGGGCAGATTCCGGGTGGCTTCGTAGCACATCAGACCGGAGATCTCGCTGATCAGCTCCCGGAACTCCTTAACACCGGTCTTCTTGCTCCGCAAAATCGCCAGCTTATGCTGAATGAGAGGATGGTTCAGTTCATGTACAACGCCCATTATGATATCTCCTTTATTTTGTTTCTTTTTCCAGCCGTTCACGCTCTGCCTGGGATAACCTTAAATAGTTGGGCGCCAGACCTGCGCCGTCCCCGGGAATGCCTGCATCCATCAGCGCCTGAGCAGTCAGAGCGACCCCTGCCGCCCGCTGATGCCGCCGATGCTCCGGAGGCAGTATCAGACCGGATACCCCGTCACTGAGCATATTATAGCACAGATTCGCCCCATCTCCAACTAAAAAAATCGGTTTTTCGCAATTTTTTAATTTTTCTCCCAGCTCCGCCACAGAGATGGCGCAATCGTCCAAAATTCTTGTGAGCTTACCCTGCTCCGCCCGGAAGATAGCGGTGTAGGTCTGGCTGCGCCGGGCATCCATGGCAGGGACTACATACCCGTCCCACACCCCCAGATTTTGCGCCATGGCCTCCAAGGTGGACACGCCGTAGCAGGGAAGATTCCTGCCCCAGGCAAAGCCCTTTGCCGCCGCCACGCCGATGCGCACGCCGGTAAAGCTACCCGGTCCTGCCGCCACCGCCACGGCGGTCACATCCTGCGGGGTCTTTCCGCAATTTTTCAGCAGATCCTCGCACATAGACATGAGGGTCTGGCTGTGGGTAAGACCTGTATTTTGATAGCACTCGCCCAGCAAAACGCCGTTTTCCATCAGCGCAACGGATGCGGCTTTTGCGGAAGTCTCAAAGGCCAATAGCAAGGTGATCCCCTCCTGTGACAGTAATACGCCGGGCATCCTCCCCCAGCTTTTCGATGGTGACGGTGATGGGATTTTCCAAGGCATCTTCCACATTTTCGCTCCACTCCACCGCGCACACGCCGCCCCGATCCAGATAATCCTCCCAGCCGATGTCGAATAGCTCGTCGGCTGAACCTAAGCGGTACATATCAAAGTGGAACAGGGGCAGCCGCCCTGTAAGATATTCATTGACAATGGTGTAGGTGGGACTGGTCACCTGCTCTGCGCAGCCCAGACCCCGGGCAAGCCCCCGGGTAAAGGCGGTCTTGCCCGCGCCCAGATCGCCCCGGTAGGCGATCACCGTACCGGCAGGCAGAACTTTGCCCAACGCCGCGCCAATATTTTCCGTCTCCACAGACGAATTGGTGAAAAATTCCATAATTCTCAATTCTCAATTCTCAATTTTCAATTGCTGTTTTTCAGCTTCTCGGCCTGGTCGGCGGTGGCCAGGGCATCGATGATCTCGTCGATGGCGCCGTCCATCACCTGATCGATCTTATACAGGGTCAGTCCGATCCGGTGATCGGTGACACGGCCTTGGGGGAAATTGTAGGTGCGGATACGCTCGTTGCGCATGCCGGTGCCCACCTGACTGCGGCGCATGCCGGTCACCGCCGCATCCTGCTTTTCCTGCTCGATCTCGTAAAGCTTACTTGCCAGCATCCGCATGCACTTCTCCCGGTTTTGCAGCTGGCTTCGTTCCTCCTGGCACGCCACCACGATTCCCGAGGGTTTGTGGATCAGCCGCACCGCAGAGCTGGTCTTATTCACGTGCTGACCCCCTGCGCCGGAGGCTCTGTAAACCTGCATTTCAATATCCGCAGGATTGATCTGCACGTCCACCTCTTCCATCTCAGGAAGCACCGCCACAGTGGCGGTGGAGGTGTGGACCCGGCCGCCGGACTCCGTCTCCGGCACTCGCTGGACCCGATGGACGCCGGATTCGTATTTCAGACGGGAGTAAGCGCCCCGTCCGTTTATCACGAAGTCTGCCTCCTTCACGCCGCCCAATTCCGTTTCATTGTAGTTCATCAGCTCGATGGACCAGCCCATCTTCTGGGCGTACATGGAGTACATCCGGAATAAGCTGTGGGCAAACAAGGCGCTTTCCTCGCCGCCCACGCCCCCGCGGATCTCCATGATGACGCTTTTTTCATCGTTGGGGTCTTTGGGCAACAGCAGGATCTGCAATTGACCGTGGAGTTCTTCCATCGCCGCCTTTGCCTCCTGATAGGTCTGCTGGCACAGCTCCTTCATCTCCGGATCGCTCATCAGCTCCTGGGCTTCCCGCATGTCCTTTTCCGCCTGCCGGTATGCCCGGTAGGCTTCGATGATAGGCTCTAAATCGTTCCGTTCCCGCAAGATGGCGGCAGCCCTCTTGGGATCGGCATAGAAATCCGGCTGCTCCGACCGGGCGCATAATTCCTCAAAACGGCTCTCCACCGCCTGTAATTTATCCAGCATAGCATTCTCCTTGATAAGATATTTATATCATACCCTATTTCCTCCCCGCCGTCAAACAATTTGTGCGTAGGGCGGGGCCTTGGTCCCGCCGCCAATGCAGGAAATATTTCTCGGCGGGAGCAAGCCCCCGCCCTACATTATCCGTTGTCAATTATCCGATTTTATGATACAATCGTATAAATCCTTCCCGGGAGGGTAATTATGGGTAAATGTTTGATTTTCTGCGCCGGCGGCTTTGACGGTCTTTTAGAACCAATTGCCCCCGACGATTATGTGATCGCCGCCGACGGCGGTCTTGTCCATACGCAATTGCTGGGAATAACACCCCAGATGATTTTAGGAGACTTTGACTCCCTGGGCTATGTGCCGGAGGGCAGCACCGTGTTCCCGGTGGAAAAGGACGATACCGATGCCATGCTGGCGGTGAAAAAAGGATTGGAGCTGGGCTATGGGGAATTTGTGCTGTACGGCAGCGTGGACGGTCCCCGCCTTGACCATACCGTTGCCAATTTCCAGACCCTGCAATACCTTGCTGACCGGGGGGCAACAGGTATGCTGGTAGGCAAAACCCAAATGATCACCTTGGTGAAAAACGGGAAAATTTCTTTTCCTGCGGAAACAGCGGGTATTATTTCTGTATTCTGTATGGGCGCCGATGCCCACGGAGTCACCGTCAAGGGGTTAAAATATACTTTGAACAACGACACATTGACCGCCGGCTTTCCCTTGGGTGTCAGCAATCATTTCACCGGTGAGGCTACGGAAATTTCCGTAGAACAGGGCAGTTTGCTGGTGATTTACGACAGAAACGATCCGTAAGGGCGATTTAAAAATTGCCCGTTTTGCGCCCCAAATATTGTCATTTCCGGTAAGCGAAGCGCACCGAGAAATCCCAAAAGACCACCGCACTGCCAACCTCTCGTAAGATCCCTCGACTTTGCTCAGGATGGCATCGCATAAGAAAAAACCGCTGTCAAAGACAGCGGTTTTTTGATTTACTGCCACAGGCCCAAATATCCAATGGCAATACCGGCAACGGCGGAAAGGAGAATGATAATAATAGGATGGACCTTTTTCATTGCCAGCACCAGCATCACCCCAAAAATGGCGGCAGACAGATAAAAACCCACTGTTTTCAGCGGATCAATGCTCAGTCCCGCAGGGAAGAACACGCCCGCGGCAACGGACAGGATCGCGCCGCCAATAAGGCCCACCACCGCAGGTTTGAGCCCCGTCATACAGCCCTTGACCACGGTGGAATTGCGGAATTTATCATAGCATTTTGCCACGATAAGAATGATCACAAAGCTGGGCAGCACCACACCCAAGGTGGCGCAGAAAGAGCCAAACAAGCCACCCATTTCCGCGCCGATATAGGTTGCCATATTGATTGCAAAGGGTCCGGGTGTGGATTCGCTGACGGCGATAAAATTGGTGATGGTCTCCGACGGGATCACATCGCCCCACCGCAGCGCCACCTGCTCCTGCATCAGCGGCAGCATGGCGTAGCCACCGCCAAAGGTGAACGCGCCGATCATCAAAAAGGTCAAAAACAACTCCAAATAAATCATTTCTGCACCTTCCTTTCCATGATCTTCGCCGTCACCAGTCCAAAGACCGCGCAGCCGATAATCACCGGCAGGACGGATACATCCAAAATGCCGGTAAGGAGAAACGCCCCTGCCATAACGATATAGGACGCCCAATTTTTCTGATTCTTCTTATACATACCCCAAAGCGCCTTGCACAGCAGCGCCAGCACACCTGCCCGGATTCCCTGAAAGGCATACTGCACCGCTTTCAGTTCCTGAAACTGCCGCAGCACAAAGCTGATGACATAGATCAGCACGAAACTGGGCAGCACCACGCCCAAGGTCGCCGCCGCCGAACCCAGCACGCCGCAGGTACGGTAGCCTACAAAGGTGGCGGAGTTGATGGCGATGGGGCCGGGGGTGGACTCAGCGATGGCGATGATCTCCAAAATATCGTCGTCGGTGACCCAGCCGTGCTTCTCCACCGCTTCCTTCTGGATCAGAGGGATCATCGCGTAACCGCCGCCGAAGGTAAAAGCGCCGATTTTAAAAAAGGTGGCAAATACCTGCCATAGATCTTGATAACGTTTCTTCAAAGCCTTTCATTCCTTTCCGGTTCATACCCTTATACCATACTCCAAACCGGCGGGTTTTGCAAGCATTGTTTGACACTTTTTCCGGGAAATGCTATGATAAGAAAAACACTTGCTATTTTGGAATGCAAAGTGCAAAATGATAAATGCAAAATGAATGTGTCGGCTTTGCCGACGAATTTAAAATAATCGCCATAGGCGATACCTTCACTTTGCACTTTACACTTTGCATTTTGCACTCTAAATCCTCAGGAGGTTCTTCTATGGATCCCTATTCCCGCACCCGGTTTTTACTGGGAGATGACGGTATGCAAAAACTGAAAAACGCCCATGTGGCTGTATTCGGACTGGGGGGCGTTGGCGGTTACGTGGTGGAAGCCCTTGCCCGCAGCGGCATCGGGGCACTGACCTTAGTGGATCATGACGCCGTTTCCGTCACCAATATTAACCGGCAGATCCTTGCCACCCGGGATACAGTGGGCATGGCAAAGGCAGACGCCGCCGCCCGGCGGGTGATTGCCATCAACCCGGACATCCGGGTCTATGCCCGGAAAACCTTCTACCTGCCGGAAACTGCCGGGGAATTCGATTTTACGGAATATGATTACGTGGTGGATGCCATTGACACCGTCACCGGCAAGCTGATGCTGGTGCAGGCAGCGCAGACAGCAGGGACGCCCATCATCAGCTCTATGGGCACCGGCAACAAGCTGGACCCCACCGCCTTCCGGGTGGGGGATATCTCGGAGACCTCCGTATGCCCCCTTGCCAGAATTATTCGCAAGGAATGCAAAAAACGGGGTATCCAAAAGCTGAAAGTGGTATGGTCTGACGAAGATCCCATCCCCTGCACCCTGCCTGCCCATGACCCGGCATGGGCAGAACTGCCCGAGGGCCGCAACGCCCTGCCCGGTTCAGTATGCTTCGTCCCGGCAGCGGCGGGTATGATCCTCGCCGGAGAAGTGATCAAGGATATTATAAAGCGTTAACACCCCACCAATTGCGCATATTGTAGGGGGGGGGGGGGGGGGGGGGGGGGGGGGGGGGGG
>JBGVON010000095.1:0-18790 GCA_045126495.1 Faecousia sp. | reverse complement strand
CCCCCCCCCCCCCCCCCCCCCCCCCCCTACAACGATTAAAAAGAATCCGAGGTGATATTTTGCGAGCAGACTGTCATATCCACATGGTGCTGGACGGCGTGGACTGGAAAAACGCCATCGCCCGGCACAGCGTTGCCCCGGATGAGGCATTTATCCGCAAGACCCTGAGCCTTTACCGGGATCTGGGCTATACCTACCTGCGGGACGGGGGCGACCGCTGGGGCGTTGGCGCTAAGGCAAGGGCGCTTGCAAAAGATTATGGCATCACCTACCGTACCCCCCTGTCGCCCCTGTGCCACGCCGGGCATTACGGCACGTTCATTGGAACAACCTATGAAAACTTGCGGGAATATGCCCGTTTGGTGGTGAAAACCCGGGAAAATAGCGGGGATTTTGTGAAAATCATGATCTCCGGGCTCATGGATTTTGACCATTTTGGGGTGTTGACCCAACCGGGTCTGGACGTGAAAGAGATCAAAGAGCTTGTCCGCATTGCCCACGAGGAGGGCATGGCGGTGATGGCCCACGCCAATGGCGGGGATACGGTCTTAGCGGCGGCGGAAGCGGGCGTGGATTCCGTGGAGCATGGCGCGTATTTGCATGAAGAAGCCCTCCATGCCATGGCAGAAAACAGGGTGGTCTGGGTGCCTACCCTATCCACCATCGGAAACCTCCGGGGCAAAGGGCGGTTTTCCGAGACCGACGTAGAAAAAATTCTGGAAAGCGCCCTTTCCAATGTGGCGCGGTTTCGTGCCATGGGGGGATGTTTGGCATCCGGCACCGACGCCGGCGCCTGGGCAGTGCCCCATGGCAGCGCCACGGAAATGGGATATTTTGCCCTTGCCGGCGTGCCGGAATCGGCATTGACAGCAGGCCTTGCCGCCATCCAAGCAAAATTTTAAGGTGCCGTTATGGAAACACCCAATAGAAAACCTAACCGTATCGAGGATTACGATTACAGCCAAAACGGCGCGTATTTTGTTACAATTTGCACCCAGAGCAGAAAGCGCGTTTTGAGCGAAATCGTAGGGGCGGATGCCCACATCCGCCCGAAAAACAGAATTGCAAGCGTTGTGCGGTCTATCAAGATCCTGACCACCAAAGAAATCGGTGTGTCGATTTTTCAGCGTTCTTATTACGACCATGTGATCCGTAACCGGCAGGATTACAAGGAAATCTGGGAATATATTGAGAATAACCCGCGAAAACGGGCAATAAAACAAGGCAGGGATTGACCCTGCCTTGTAATTGGTTACGCCATCATATCTATGGAAATCATTGCGTCGCCTTGTTCTTTTACCCGCTGGTACACCAGGGTTGCTGCGGCGATGTCCGGGCAGCCCATGCCTACCAGCTGGCAGATGATTCGCTCTTCGGGGTTCTCTCTGCCGGTTTTTAGACCTGCAACCACATCCGGCAGCTCCCCGTGGAAGGATTCTTCTGTGATCTCTCCGGTGTGTGCCATGTTCAAAAACTGTCCTCTGTGCATGCCTTGGGCGATATTGTCCAGATACAGCTTGTCAAATTTCCGGGCGATGTTGTCGTCTACCTCATGGAAAGAACCCATGGGCATTACCAGACAGCCGGGCTTACACCAAGGTTCTTCCACCAAAACCGCATCGGCGGTGGTCAGTGTGATGATCACATCGGATTCCTTGCAGGCATCCTCGATGCTGGCATAGGGGGTAATGGCAAAATCCGCATCCGGGAAATACGTGGCAAACTTCTCCCGGGCTTCCTGTCGGATATCACACACCCGGACTTCCTTTATTTTATGTACCCGGCGGATGCACTCCACCGCATAGTAAGCCTGACGACCTGCGCCCACCATGGTGATGATGTCGGTCTTTGCCGCCAGATACTTCATTGCCACCGCGGGTTGCGCGCCGGTGCGGGCATCGGAGATCCAGTCGCCGCCGACCAGTGCCCGCAGATCGCCGTTGGACGGGTCAGTAAGCAGCAGATTTGCCCGGATAAAGGGAAGACCGTTTTTGGGGTTGTCGGAATAGCCGCCCACCACTTTAATGCCGGCGGAGTTTAAGGGGTGGATGTAGGCGGGCATGGAATTAAACCAGCCGTTTACCCCGGCGCTGCTCATATCAGTGGTGATTTTGGCGGGCATGATGACCTGCTTTTCTCCGTACCACCGCCATGTGTTTTCTACACATTCGATCACGTCCTCAATGGACGCGTATTGTTGCACGGTTTTGTTGGTTATAACCATAGAACTCATAGAAGTATCCTCCAAATTGGTTTTTTGATCGGCTGGTTTTATTTTAGCTTTTCTAAGAAGAATAACAATAGCAGAAGGCTCTTTTTATGGACAAAACAACGATTCTATGTTAAACTAAGTTTATAACGCAAAGGGAGGGATTTTTTTGGCAGCGACATTGATCTCCTTTCAGGACATTCCAAGGTTTGGCTTTGCCCATCATCTGTACACAGAGAATCCCCGGCAGATCCAAAAGGACATCCAGCGCAGCTTTGTGTTGGTGTATGTGAAATCCGGGCATCTGACAGCGGAAATTTATGGACGAACGGTGGATGCCCCGGCGGGCAGCGTGCTGGTCTTATTTCGTCATGTGCCCTTTGGGCTGCATTCTGCCGGGAATATGCCCCAAGATTATTGCAGTATTCAGGTGTATGCCGATTATTCTTTTTCCCTCTTGGAGGATGGGGAGGATTTTCCTGTGGATTTTGCCGGACTTGCCTTGCCTTTCGTGATCCCTCCGGGCAGCGACGCGGAGCTGATCAAAAAGGATATGTATGCCATTGTCTCCAATCTCTCCGTTTCCCGCATGGCTTATACCCCATGGGCAGCCATGGTGATGTGTGGGATTTTATCTCGGCTGGACAGTCTCTACCGGCAAAAGCAGCACAGGGGAAAGAGTAGTGCTTCCTATTGGGAATATAAGATCAAGCGTTATCTGGCAGACCATATCCGGGAACAGGTTTCGTTGGAGGATTTGGCAGCGGCAATGGATAAAACACCCAATTATCTAAACAATGTTTTTTCCCGGGTCACCGGGATCAGCATTCATCAATATATGAACCGGGAGAAAATGCAGTTGACGGCCGCACTGATGGAGGACCGGGGACTGTCTTTCCGGGAGGCTTGCGAAAATGTGGGCATTACGGATCTGTCCCACGGATATCGGTTATTTAAGCGGCACATGGGAATCACACCTAAGGAATACATGACGGCGGAACGGTTGCGGACCAATCAAAAGCAAGGCAGGGATTGACCCTGCCTTGCGCTTTTTGGACACAAGGATTATTTAACCAAATAGTTAAATAATCCTTGACAGATCTCTCGTCCTGTGTTATCCTATAATTAACCAAAAGGTTAAATGAAAGAGAGGCGATACCATGGGAATCCAAAAGACCATGAAAGCCCTGTCCGATCCCAGCCGCAGGGAGATTCTGGAACTATTGCAGTCCGGACGGCGCTCTGCCGGTGAGATCACGGAAAAATTTCCCGTCAGTGGCGCGGCGGTTTCCAAGCATCTTTCCGTGTTGAAGGAAGCGGATCTGATCCGGGATACCCGGGAGGGCAAGTATATTTTCTATGAGCTGAATACCTCCGTGTTGGAGGAAGTTATGCTGTGGCTTGCGGGGCTGAAAGGAGAAGAAAAATGATTAAGAAGAATTTGAAAGTTTTGGTAATTACGTCTTTGGTGATTCTTTTACCTGTTTTGGCAGGGCTCATTTTGTGGAATCAGCTGCCGGAGAAGATGCCCAGCCATTGGAATGCCGCCGGCGAGATCGACGGTTGGAGCAGTAAGCCCTTTGCGGTATTCGGTATGCCACTGATCTTGCTGGCGTTTCAGTGGCTTTGCACCCTGGGCACTTGCGCCGATCCCAAAAAGGCGAACCATTCCGGAAAAATTCTGCATCTGGTGTTGTGGATCATCCCGGTGCTGAGTGTGCTGATGAGTGTGCTCACCTACGCCGTTGCCTTGGGAAAAGAAGTGCGCATGGAAGTGATCATGCCTGTGGTCATCGGTCTGATCCTTGCTGTGATCGGCAATTATCTGCCCAAGTGTAAGCAGAATTACACCATCGGTATCAAGATCCCCTGGACATTAAACAGCGAGGAAAACTGGAACAGAACCCACCGCTTTGCCGGCAGGCTTTGGGTGGTGTGCGGTCTTGTGATCATGCTGACGGGTTTCCTTGGGGGCTTTTGGATCTTTTTTGGGGTTGCGCTTTTAATGGTCTTGGCGCCTTTTGTCTATTCTTATATGCTCCACCGCAAAGGCGTATAAATATTGTACAGGCACGGCGAATTGTCCGCCGTGCCTGTAATTTTATCCCTGCGTGCCGTTTGCCAGAGATGCAACAAGGGCGTACATTTCTTTTTCACTGCGGACATTGTGGGCTTTGCGCAAAATATCCTGCTTTTGGGATTCAGATAGGTGGGCATAGCGGTTCATAGCAGCGGTATTGGCAGACAATGCTAAACCAAATCCGATAGGCACTTGATAGAAATCCATTATTTTCCTCCTTCCCAAGGCCCCCTTGTGTAAAGGGAGGCTTTATGCTGCTGCGTCTAACATATTTTCAATAAAAATGCCATATCCCGTTGCGGGGTCATTCACAAGGACATGAGTAACGGCGCCAACCAGCTTGCCGTTCTGAATAATCGGACTGCCGGACACGCTGATGTCAAGTAGGGGACAAACAAATTTTGTGTTTTTCTGCGCTTTTTATGCGTTTTTGCAGGTAAAAGGCAGGTTTTTACATACCTTAACAAGAATCCCTAAGTTGACATAGATGAAATGTCGAAAATACCGTATTTTTAGACTTCTCGCATTTTCGACAGATTCTGATATTTGCCGAACCGTCGGTTTCCCTTTCTGCATAGCAAAAGCCTCCGGTTACCCGGAGGCTTTTGTTATCAATTATCAAAAACGTCATAATTCTTCATCTTTTTCATAGATGGTTTGCTGCGCCAAAAAGCACGGGTCTGCTTGATCTTTTGCAATACTTCTTCATCGTGCAAATGGTTGATCGTATTCAGTTCATCGATCCGAGGATTTCCTTTGTGTTTTCGCAGCCATTTCTTCATATATGATTTTGCAGTTGCAATATCCTGCAGTTTCCGGTAAAACAACACCTGCTCGGAGGCTTCTTGGACGTATTTTATAACTTCGCGGGTAAACTGCTCGTCATTCTGATATTCAACGAAGTTCTTGATCCGGCTTTCAAAAGGAAAATCGAAGGAAATATAATCCCTCTTGTTCCACAGAAAATGAAGTGCTATATTCAAGTGTGTTCCTTTAGCATACGCCGAGGGTTGAAACTCAATCACAGTAAAAAAGTAGCCGTTGTCATCAATATATGTTCTGGAAGTGCCTTTTTGAAAAACGCCAAGCGGTAGCAATATATCTTTGCATAGCTGTTTGATTATTTGGGTTGATGCGTCGTTTCTCATATATCTCACCGCCCTTTTCTTTTATCATATCACAAGGCGGCAGAATTGGCAACAAAAAGCGGGCGAACACAGTTCGCCCCTACGGTGTGTATCGTTTCTGTTCGTAGGGGCGATCTGCGATCGCCTGTTATGCCGCGGCATCGAGCATATTTTCAATGAAGATGCCGTAGCCAGTGGTGGGATCGTTAACAAGGACATGGGTCACAGCGCCTATCAGTTTGCCGTCTTGGATAATGGGTGAGCCGGACACGCTGATGTCAAGTAAGGGACAAAAGAATTTTGTGTTTTTCTGCGGTTTTTATACGTTTTTGCAGGTAAAAGGCAGGTTTTTACACCTATCAACCGCTGTCCTTAACTTGACATGGATGAAATGTCGAAAAGACTGTATTTTAAGACTTCTCGTATTTTCGACTAATTCTGATATCGGGGGATGCGCAAGTGTTTTCACTTTAAGAGGTGTAAAAAGCGCAGACTGCTGTTGGCAGCCTGCGCGCTCTATGTGTTTATGAGATTATTCGTTACGCAAGTATTTTTGCCAAACTTCGGCATACCGGGTTGCCCATTTCACGGTTGTGATTTGAGAATAGGGTATTTCAAGTCCAACCTCATCCCATATTCCGTCCGCATCAAAAGGCTTGAAATAAAGCTTGTTTTTGAATGTCTTTTCAATGATACCGATAGCAAATTCTCCGCTCAGTTCGTTTTCGATGATTACAAAGCAATCGAGTTCCATAAGAGAGTCGAAAATACACTTCCAACTGGAAATATCCACAGGTGGGAGCTTAATTTGTTGATGCAAGCCGATTTGTTGGTTAATGGTGTTGCAAAGATCATCTTTAATCTCCACCTTTTTTAACTGGGAAATTTTACGAATGCAATAACCATCTAAAAGAAAATCATTTTCCTCCTGCCCCAGCAGGAACTTTTCGTTCACAGCATTGGGGTAATAATGGTAATAGTTTTCATCGTAGGTGAAGTAACAACGGCACAATTGCGGATTTTCAATTGCACTTTGAATCAAATTCAGCTTATCTTGCTTTTTCATGTGTTCACCGCCCTTTTCTTTTATCATATCACAAGGCGGCAGAATTGGCAACAAAAAGCGGGCGAACACAGTTCGCCCCTACGGTGTGTATCGTTTCTGTTCGTAGGGGCGATCTGCGATCGCCCGTTAGGCTGCTGCGTCTAACATATTTTCAATAAAAATGCCGTAGCCGGTGGTTGGGTCATTGACCAGCACATGAGTAACGGCGCCGATGAGGTTGCCGTCTTGAATAATGGGACTGCCGCTCATGCCTTGTACGATACCGCCGGTGGCTTCCAGCAGCGCCGGATCTGTGATCCGCAGCAGAATGTTCCGCCCATTGCTGTTGGCGGCGGGATAAACCTTCAAAATCTCCACAGAATATTCCTGTACCGTATCGTCCTGTATGGTGGATCGAATCACGGCAGCGCCCGTTTTTACGTCTTTTCCGGAGCCTACGGGAAGCGGTTCTCCGTTCCAGCCGGTTTTGGCTGTGCCGAAAATGCCTCGGGCGGTATTTTTGTATAACGTACCGATGGGCGTAGCGTCCTGCAACGCCCCCATCAGCTGACCCGGCTCGCCGCATGCGCCCTTACGCACCGATACGACCGTAGCCTTGTAGGCGTTGCCGGAGACCATTTTCAAAAGCTCTCCCCGTGGATTGTTCACTCCGTGACCGAGGGTGGCAAACTTGCCGGTGTCCGGGTCGTACCAGGTGACTGTGCCGATGCCGGTGACGCCCTGTTTCAGATAGACGCCCAGTTTCGGTCCGTCCTTGGTGACGGTGGGAGAAAACCGGATGGTGCTGGATTTTTTGTTTCGCTGTACGGTGATCTCCACAGTGCCGTCGGAGCGGTCCAGGGCATAGCGGACATCTTCTGAGGTATGGATCGCCTTGCCGTTGACGGACAAGATCCGATCCCCTACTTTTAACCCTGCCTGCTGGGCTGCCGGGCCCAGTTCCTCATGAAATGCCGCCACGGTGACGGTGTTGTCCCCTAATTCCAGCCCTACTACCTGTCCGCCCGGCACCAGAGTTTGCGCCGCACTGACGGTAACACTTAATAAACATATCCATACCGGCAGCATCGCTGCCCGTTTCCAAAATTTTTTCATCATGCGCCCTCCTTTCGCTTGCCCTGTTAATATTCCTCGACAGACGGATTGTAACCCAAGCAAAAGCCGAAAAAACAGGGAATATTTTCCGCAGAAAGGGGGCAATTACCTATTGACAATGTAGGTAAATAATGGTATATTACCCATACGATAACTAGGTAAATATCCCGGAGGAATCACTATGCAAATTTACGCAGATAATGCTGCTACCACCAAGATCAGCAAACACGCTTTGCAGGCCATGATGCCCTGCTTTGAAAAATTTTACGGCAACCCGTCCAGCCTGCACACCATCGGACAGGAAGCCAAAGAAGTGCTGGACGATGCCCGCGCCCGGGTGGCAAAGTGCCTGGGTTGTGAAGCAAGAGAGATCTACTTCACCTCCGGCGGCAGCGAGGCGGACAACCAGGCCATTCGTTCCGCTGCCATTTACGGCGCGAAAAAAGGCAAAAAGCATATTATTTCCACCGCTTTTGAGCATCATGCGGTGCTGCACACCCTGAACGCCTTGGAAAAAGAGGGCTTTGAGATCACCCTTTTGGACGTTAAGGAGGGTCACAATGTCACCGCCCGGCAAGTGAAAGATGCCATTCGGGAGGACACCTGTCTGGTGACCTGTATGTACGCCAATAATGAGATCGGTTCTGTGCTGCCCATTGGGGAGATCGGCGCGGTCTGTAAGGAAGCGGGCGTGCCTTTTCACACCGATGCGGTGCAGGCGGCAGGCCACTTGCACATTGACGTAAAGGCGCAAAATATTGATATGCTCAGCCTGTCCGGTCATAAGTTCCACGGCCCTAAGGGCGTGGGCGCTCTGTACGTCCGTCGGGGACTTCCCATGGTGAACATCATCGAGGGCGGCGCCCAGGAACGGGGCAAGCGTGGCGGTACGGAAAACCTGCCCGGCATCGTGGGTATGGCGGCGGCGCTGGAAGATGCCTGCGCCAACAGGGAAGAAAACAACGCCAAGTCCATGGCCCTGCGGGATAAGCTCATCGCCGGACTTTCCCAAATTCCCCACTGCGCATTAAACGGCGATCCGGTGAATCGGCTTCCCGGCAATGTAAGCTTCTGTTTCGAGGGTATTGAGGGCGAAAGCCTGCTGCTGTTGCTGGATGCACAGGGCATTTGCGCATCCTCCGGTTCAGCCTGCACCTCCGGCAGCTTGGATCCCAGCCACGTGCTGCTGGCCATCGGCAGAGTCCACGACGTTGCCCACGGCTCTTTGCGGCTGTCCGTGTGCCATGAGAACACCGAAGAGGAAATGGACCACATTCTCACCGTGGTTCCCCAGGTGGTGGAGCTGCTGCGGAATATGAGCCCGGTGTGGCGGGATCTGCAAAACGGCAAGAGAGAGTATATTCTTTAATGCAAAATGCAAAGTGCAAAATGCAAAATGAGGTGGTAGGAAAAAGATGGAAAATATCATCGAAATAAAAAGTTTTGATTTTGCAGTACGGATTGTGCATTTATACAAACACTTAACAAAAGCGAAGCGTGAATTCGTAATGGCGAAACAGCTTTTGCGATGCGGTACCAGTATTGGAGCGAATGTAGCAGAAGCACAAAAGGGGCAAAGCAAAGCAGATTTCAATGCAAAGATGAATATTGCAATGAAAGAAGCTAACGAGACCTATTACTGGTTGAGACTGTTGAATAGAACAGGGTATCTGAATGAGCGGGAATTTTTAAGCATAGAGCGGGATATCCGGGAAATATTGTCGATTATAACAGCGATTTGTAAGAAAACAAATATTTAATTTTGCATTTTGCACTTTGCATTTTGCATTCTACCGAAGGGAGAATAGACTTATGGCACTGTATAGCGAAATCGTCATGGACCATTTTACCCACCCCCGGAATGTGGGCGTCATTGAGAACGCCGACGGCATCGGTGAGGTTGGCAACGCCAAATGCGGCGACATTATGAAAATCTATCTGAAAATTGAAAACGATATTATCGTGGACGTGAAATTTGAGACCTTCGGCTGCGGTTCTGCCATCGCATCCTCCTCCATGGCTACGGAGATGATCAAGGGTAAGCCCATCAGCGAAGCCATGCAGCTGACCAACAAGGCAGTTGCCGAGGCGCTGGACGGTCTGCCTGCCCACAAGCTCCACTGCTCTGTGCTGGCAGAGGAGGCCATCAAGTCCGCGTTGAAGGACTATTACGACAAAAACGGCATTCAATACGATCCCAAGCAGTTCCCCGACTGCGCCAACTGCGGGCATTGTCACGGATGATTGTTTCTACGAAAGGCCGCTATGCCCTGCGGGTGATGGTGCATTTTGCCATGAAAGGGGCAGGAGATTATATTCCGCTGAAAGAAATTGCCGAGGCGGAGGGAATCTCCCAAAAGTATTTAGAATCTATTATGTCCACCTTGTCCAAAGCGGGGTTTGTGGACGCGGTCCACGGGAAGGGTGGCGGCTACCGCCTGAACCGGGAGCCGGGTGAATACACCGTGGGCAGCATTTTGAAATTAACTGAGGGGTCGCTGGCGGCGGTGTCCTGCACCAGCCAAGGCCCGGCGGCCTGCGGACGGTCTGCCTGCTGTCAGACCAAACCCATGTGGGACAAGCTGGACGCCATGATCGACAGCTTTTTTGAAGGCATTACTCTGGCAGATTTGCTGGAAAATAACGAAAAAATGTGAGGTAAAAACTATGGGTATTTTAGCACCTTCTATTCTGTCTTGTGACTATATGAATATGCAGCGGGATTTTGCCGCCTGCAAGGAAAATGGGGTCAAGTGGCTCCATGTGGATATTATGGACGGCCATTTCGTGCCGAATTTGTCCTTTGGTTATTCCTTGGTCAAGTCCATGCGGCCGGTTACCGATTTGGTGCTGGACGTGCATCTGATGATCGATACCCCCATCAAGTATGCGGAGAACTTCTGTAAGGCGGGCGCTGACTACTTAACCATCCACGTGGAAGCGGATACTCCCGAGAACATCCGTAAGACTTTGGAGCTGATTCGTTCTCTTGGTGTGAAGCCCGGTATTGTGGTGAAGCCCAAGACCCCTGCCGAGGCAATCGAAGAATACCTGCCCATGGTGGACATGGTGCTGGTAATGACCGTGGAGCCGGGCTTTGGCGGTCAGAAGTTTATGGCGGATATGATGCCCAAGGTGAAAAAGCTCAGAGAGATGCTGGACAAGGTGAACCCTGCCTGCCATCTGGAAGTGGACGGCGGCGTGGACCTGAACACCGTGGTCACCTGCAAGGAAAACGGCGCGGATGTGTTCGTGGCCGGCTCTGCCTACTTCGGCGCGGCTGATAAAAAAGCCTTTACCGAGCAAATGGAGAAATAAGAAGATCGCCTGCCATTACGGCAGGCGATCTTTATTATCTTCTTATTTTTCCAGTGCCATCATCTTGTCGATGCGGCGTTGGTGGCGGGCTTCCCCGGAAAATTCTGTGCCCAGCCAGGTATCAATGATCTCAAAGGCCAGCATCTGACCGGTGACGGCGGCGCCGATGGCCATCATGTTGGTGTCGTTGTGCTCTCGGGTCATACGGGCGCTCATTACATCGGAAAGCAATGCGCAGCGGATACCCTTGACCTTGTTGGCGGTGATGGATACGCCGATGCCGGTGGTGCAAAGGACGATGCCCTTGTCACATTCTCCGGCGGCAACGGCCTTGGCGGCAGCGCCGGCAAAATCCGGATAGTCGCAGCTATTCAAAGTATAAGTGCCGAAGTCCTTGACTTCATAGCCCTGTTTTTCCAGATGGGGGATCAGGGCGTTTTTCAGCGCCAATGCGCCGTGGTCACAACCCAATGCAATTTTCATAAGTAAAATCTCCTTTTGTAGGGGGGAGCATTGCTCGTCCGTTTTGTTAGATGATAAACCCGCCGTTGACCGGCAGAACCTGCCCGGTAACGAAATCCGCGTCTGCCAGATACACCATTGCCCCGGCAACATCTGCCGGCGTGCCGATGCGTCCGATGGGACTCTCTTCTTTCAGTGCCTCCATGATCTCCGGCTCCACGTGGGCGCACATATCCGTTTCGATGACCCCGGGGGACACGCAGTTGACCCGGATGCCGGAGGGCCCCAATTCCTGGGCCAACGCCTTGGTCAGGGCGATCACCGCGCCTTTGGTGGCAGAGTACGCCGCCTCGCAGGAGGCGCCCACCTGTCCCCACATGGAGCTGACGGTAATGATGCTGCCGGCGTGCTTTTTCAAAAAGAAGGGCATAGCGGCGTTGACGCAGTGGTAAATACCCTTGACGTTCACATCAAATAGCCTGTCCCATTGGTCTTCGGATATATGCTGCATCAGCCCTGTGTGGCAGATGCCTGCGTTGCAGATCAACAGATCCACATCGGGGATCTGGGAAAAGGCGTTTTTTACAGCTTGTCCATCTGCTACGTCGCAGCAAATGGCGGTGGCGCCGGTCTCGGCTGCCACTGCGGCGGCTTTTTCATGTTCTTTTTCGTACAGAAACCAGACCCGGTCGCCCCGGGCAGCAAACTGTCGCACCGCCTCGGCGCCGATTCCCCGGCTTCCGCCGGTGATTACAACGGTTTTCATATTATCGTCTCCGGCTCTTAGTCCGATGGTCGGAATACTGCCGGATGGAGGAGATCTTGCTGTCGGACTCGCTCATAAACTGTTTCAGCTTCTCTTCAAAAAGTTGGTCGGCGGTCTTGGGCGCAGGGGGCGGTGTGGGCGCAGTGCGGGCAGGACGGGGCGCGGCGGGACGAGCCTGCCGCTGGGGTCTTTCTTCCAACCGCTTGATGGACAGGTTCACTTTTCCGGCTTCGGCGCTGAGGACCAGGACCTTAACTTCCTGTCCCTCTGTCAGGTGCTGACGGATGTCGCTGACATAGGTGTTTGCCACCTCCGAGATATGTACCAGACCGGTCTTGTTCTCCGGCAGGCTGATGAATGCGCCGAAATTGGTGATGGATTTTACTTTGCCTTCTAAAATTGCTCCGACGGTTAACTCCATGTTTGTATTGCTTCCTCCATTTGCTGTACAGTTGCGGTATTGGTGCAATCCTATTTTGTCATTGCGAGGAGGGCGAATGCCCGACGTGGCAATCTTCGGGATTGCATCTGAGATTCCCACGCCAGTGTGCGCACTGGCTCGGAATGACAATGAGGTTAATTGCTTGGGGTGAAAAATTGACTGTCAGGATCTACCAGACCCAGTTGCAGGGTTGCGATGCGCCTGACGCTTTCTACTGTGCCCAGTTCTGCGATTTGGCGGGTCAGTTGATAATTTTCCAGTTCCAGCTGCGCCGCCTGCAATTGAAGCTGTTCCTGCTGCTTCTGCTCGGACTGAATGGTGATCCGCAGGGCGATCAGCGCCAGGGTAGACAGTACGATAGCAACCAGCACCACGCATTTGGTCAGAGGGGAACTGCGGCGATAGACCAGCCGGATATGGCGAAAGGGGTTCTTTTTCATAGTGTACTCCTTTGGGCGGGGTTGGTTTTTGCAAACGACTTCTCCATTTTATTGTAACCCATTTTTTCCCCGTTGCAAGAAAAATTTTCATAGAATCGGATAATTTTTTAAAAATTTTCCGGAAAGGGCGAAAAAGAACCCCAATTTGCTGCCAAAAAACCTGAAAAAGCGGGTCAAGCCACCTGCCAAAGCTCCGATTCCACAGGATAATGCCCAGCAGGGGCGCAGCCAGATATCCCATGCGCAGATCTCCCCGGCACACGCCGAAGCCATAGTACAGAAATACCCACCCTGCCGCCAGTGCGAAAAGGATATCTGCGGGGCTTGTCTTTTTGCAACGGACGGGTCGGAGAAATCCATAGAAGATCCCCAGCGCGCCACCTAAGCAGAGCCCTGTGAGAAACCGCCCGAAGGCGATGCCGGGGGGCGTCATCCCATGAGCCGCCGCCACAGAGAACCGGCGGGGCGGGGTTCTTCATAAATCAAGGCGGAAATATGTCCCTCCACTGCCACCTGTCCCCCCTCCGGCAGCAGGGTTTTCAGCTGCAAATCCTTACCCTGCACCACCAGTGTGCCAAGGTCGGTGTGGGCGATCACCGCGGTTTCGTCGAAGCTGACCACCTCCGTCACCCCGGTGACGGTGAGCTGTTTGCGCTCATTTAATATCAGTTTGTGGGGCAAAGCTGGTTTCGTTTCGGTCATGTACATCACTCCTCGGTGTATCCATATGCGCCATTGACAAGAAAAATACCTGTGGTACAATACTATTAAAATTCATTGCGAACAACAAATGGAGGGAAAGGTGGGCTGACGGTGAAGCTTTTATATAAAAAATTAAATGGCGCAGATGCTCACAAGGCGGGACTGGCGCTGCTGGAAGAACTTTACGGCGGACCTCTGCCGGAAATCCGCCGCACCAAGCTGGGAAAACCCTATTTTCCCCATAGCCCCATGCATTTTTCCATATCCCACACCCCCCATCATGTGTTTGCCGCCATCTCGGATCATCCCATCGGCATGGATGTTGAGGAGCTGGACCGGAAAATCAATCCCGCGCTGGCGGAGAAGATCCTTTCTCCCGGGGAGCTTGCCCGGTATCGGCAAGCTGAGGACGCGGCCAAGGCGCTTCTGACCTTCTGGGTATTGAAAGAGGCGGCGGGGAAATGCACCGGCGAGGGCCTGCGGATCTGGCCCAACCATACGGACTTTTCCCTTGATGACCCCCGGGTCCGGGAAATAGACGGCTGTTTGGTGGCAGTTATTGAGGACGCGTGATTTTATTTTCGTAGGGCGGGAGCAAGCCCCCGCCGTTGCCGCAACGAAGGTTTTTGAGCGGCGGGAGCAAGCCCCCGCCCTACAATATAAAGGAGAACCATTATGTTATTTGATACCCACGCCCATTTGAATGACCCGGCTTTTGACCCGGATCGGGAGGAATTGATGGCAGGCCTTGCCCAGAAAGGCATCGGCTATGTGATGAACGCGGGCTGTTCCTTGAAAAGCTCCCGGGATATCGTGGCTATGGCGGAGCGCTACCCATGGCTTTACGGCTCTGTGGGCTCTCACCCGGATTCTGCCGATGAGGTTAACGAGGAAGTCATCGAAGCCTACCGGAAGCTGTGCCGCCACGAAAAGGTGAAGGCCATCGGCGAGATCGGACTGGACTATTATTACGAGGATATCCCCCGGGATATCCAGAAAAACGCCTTCCGGATGCAGATGGCGCTGGCGCAGGAGTTGGATATGCCTGTCATCGTCCATGAGCGGGAGGCCCATGATGATGGCATGCGCATCGTCAAGGAATTTCCCAAGGTCACCGGTGTGTTCCACTGCTATTCCGGCTCAGCAGAGATGGCACGGCAGCTGGTGAAGATGGGGTGGTACATCGGGTTTACCGGGGTACTTACCTTTAAAAACGCCCGCAAAGCGGTGGAGACTGCCGCCAGCATCCCTCTGGATCGGATTGTCATTGAAACAGACTGTCCCTTCATGGCGCCGGAGCCTTACCGGGGCAAGCGGAACGATCCGGGTTATCTGCCCCGTATGGCGGAAAAACTGGCGGAGATCCGGGGTATTTCTGTGGAGGAAGCCACCCGTATTACCACGGAGAACGCCAAACGGCTGTACCGACTGGAAAAATAAAATAATCTCCCATGGGCGGTGCCCATGGGAGATTATTATATATCTGTATACCAATAGTTGTTTTCCGCTTTGGGCTGGGTGCGGAAGACCTTCACCAGCCGTTCACAGAAGCCCCAGATGGGGGGTTCCAGCCATTTGTCATACAAAATGCACATATAAAGGGCCTGATGCCAGTTTTGCAGGGGCACGAAGGCAACGTCATCCCGGGGGTGGGTGCAGCTCTCCGGCAGGAAACAGAATCCAAAACCTGCGGCCACCAAGCTTAATGCGGTTTGGGCAGTGTTGACGGCGCAGACGGTTTTATCTTCTGCGCCGGAAGCCCATTGCTCGAAGGAATGGTTGACATCGTAGTGAAAGGCAATCTGGGGCATACCTTGCAGGTCCTGATACATGAGGCTTTCCTTGCGGGCATAGGGGTGGTCCACAGGCAATGCCACATGAAAGTTCTGCTGGCACAGCTTTCGGAAATGGAGACTGCGGTCCCGGTTGGTGGTGTCCACCAGCGCCATGTCCAGCTTCTCCTCCCGTACCATATCCATCAGCTCGTCGGCAGAGCTTTCCGTCAGCTGAAACCGGATCCGGGAATTTTCCCGGGTAGCGGCGGTAATTTCCTGGGCAACCAGATTGTCCAGGGCGCCGGATACGATGCCCAGCCGGATCACCACCGGGGCGCTGACTTTGCTTTCATGCAAGGTTTGAGAGGCTATGTCCAGCTGCCGCAGGGCGGCGTCCACCTGCTCCCGGTAATACCTGCCCTCTTCTGTCAGGCGGATGTTTCTGCCCACCTTCTCAAAGAGCTTTACGCCCCCCAGTTCATCTTCCAGATTGTGGATGGCGCTGGATAGGGAGGGTTGGGAGATGCCCAGCCGGGCAGCCGCCAGAGTATAGTGTTCCACCTGCGCCAGGATGGAAAAATAACGTAAGTAATTATAGTTCATAGCACGGCTCCAATCCATAGATAGAAACTATAAATAAAATATCATAACTATATTGGTTTTTGCAAGAACTTTTTGTATAATGCATTCGTGCTTGAAAGATTTGGCAGGCTGTGGTAAAATAAAAGGCGAAAAAAACAATTTTGCAAGGAGCAAATTTTATGAGTTTTACTTATAAAGGTTTGCAGGCTTCTTACAGCCGGCACATCGTCACCGAAGAAGAGGTAAACCGGAATATGGAGCGTCTGCGTCAGCAGAATCCCCGGATCGCGGAAGTTACCGACCGTCCTACCGAGCAGGGGGATGAGGTGGTTCTGAATTATGCAGGTTTCTGCGACGGCGAGCAGTTCCCCGGCGGCACAGCGGAAAATCAGACGTTGGTTCTGGGCAGCGGGATGTTCATTCCCGGTTTTGAAGAGCAGCTGCTGGACAAAGTTCCCGGCGAGGAAGTCACGGTGAAGGTCACCTTCCCGGAGCAGTACCATTCGGAAGCCTTGGCAGGAAAGGCTGCGGAATTTCGGTGCAAGATCCTGAGCATCCGTGTCAAGAGCGCCTATGATCTGGACGATACCTTTGCCAAAGAGGTTGGCGGGTGCGATACCTTGGCCGAAATGCAGCAGAAGTTGCAGGAAAGCCTGCAAGCCCATGCCGACCGGCAGGGGGAGATGGATTTGCAGGATCAGCTGCTGAATCAGGCTGCCAAGACCTTGGAGCTGACAGTTACCGATCAGATGCTGGCGGATGCGGTGGAAGATCAGATAAATAATCTGCGGGCGCAGCTTGCCCAGCAGGGTTTGAGCTTGGAGATGTACTGCCAGTTTATGAACACCACCGAGCAGGCCCTTCGGGAAGACGCCAAGCCCACGGCGGAGGCAGCCCTGCGTTGCCGCGCTGCCATCGATGAGATCGTGCAGATCGAGGGCTTGGAGGCAAGTCAGGAGGATATCGCCAATGCTCTGGCAGTGATCTGCCGCCACAACAATATTACCATGGACCAGTTGAAGGAGCAGTACGATGCGGCTCTGGAACAGATGGTCATCAACAGTGTCCTTACCGGCAAGGTGATGCAGCTCATTCGGGATGCAGCCATTGTCGAGGAATAAATACATTAACATTGTGCCAAAAGGCACCAAGGATTAAGGAGGAAACATACTATGGCAATCGTTTTTGACGAAAATGGCAAGTACGTAGACGAGAAGGGTCTTGTAAAGCTGGACCCCACCAAGTTCGCTGACTGGCAGATCGCAGAAGAGGCAGAAAAGACCCTGCCCTCCGTGGATTTCTTCCGTCAGAAGCTGGGCCTGCTGGAAGAGGAGATCATCCCCTACGGCAAGACTCCTAAGATCGACTTCATCAAGGTTATGAACCGCTTGAAGGATAAGCCCGATGGCAAGTTCATCGAAGTCACCGCTGTGACCCCCACTCCCTTCGGCGAAGGTAAGTCCACCGTTTCTCTGGGTCTGATCGAAGGTCTGGGCTACATCGGCAAGAATGCCGGCGGCGCCCTGCGTCAGCCCTCCGGCGGTCCTACCATGAACGTTAAGGGTACTGCTGCCGGCGGTGGTAATGCTCTGCTGATGCCCATGACCGAGTTCTCTCTGGGTCTGACCGGTGACATCAACGACATTATGAACGCCCACAACCTGGCTATGGTTGCTCTGACTGCCCGTATGCAGCACGAGCGCAACAACAACGATGAATGGCTGGCAAAGAAGGGCTTGAAGCGTCTGGACATCGACCCCAAGCGTGTGGAGATGGGCTGGATCATCGACTTCTGCGCACAGTCCCTGCGTAACATCATCATCGGTATCGGCGGCCGTCTGGACGGCTTCATGATGGAGTCCAAGTTCGGCATCGCCGTTGGCTCCGAGCTGATGGCTATTCTGGCTGTTGCCAAGGATCTGAAAGACCTGCGTGAGCGTATCGGCAAGATCGTTGTGGCTTACTCCAAGTCCGGCGCGCCTGTTACCTGTGAGGATCTGGACGTTGCCGGCGCTATGACCGCTTGGATGCGGAACGCCATCAACCCCACCATGTGCTACTCCGTTGAGCATCAGCCCGTGCTGATCCATGCCGGTCCTTTTGCCAACATCGCCATCGGCCAGTCCTCTGTTATTGCTGACCGTCTGGCTCTGAAACTGTTCGACTACCATGTTACCGAGTCCGGCTTCGCTGCTGACATCGGCTTCGAGAAGTTCTGGAACGTTAAGACCCGTCTGTCCGGTCTGACCCCCAACGTTTCCGTGCTGGTTGCTACCGTCCGTTCCTTGAAGATGCACGGCGGCGGCCCCAAGGTTACCCCCGGCGCACCTCTGCCCAAGGAGTATAAGGAAGAGAACCTGGAACTGTTGGAGAAGGGTACCTGCAACCTGTTCCACCACGTGAACACCATCAAGAAGTCCGGCATCAACCCCGTGGTCTGCATCAACCGGTTCTACACCGATACCGATGCTGAGATCGCTCTGTTGAAGAAGCTGTGCGCTGAGCGCGGTGTCCGCTGCGCTGAGTCCAACCACTGGCGTTACGGCGGCGAAGGCGCTGCTGAGCTGGCCCGCGTGGTTGTGGAAGCTTGTGAGGATCCCGTGGAAGTTAAGTTCCTGTACGATCTGGATATGCCTCTGCGTAAGCGCGTTGAGCTGATCGCTAAGGAAGTTTATGGCGCTGACGGCGTTAACTGGCTGCCTCTGGCTGTCGAGAAGGCTGAGCGC
>JBGVON010000094.1:0-3365 GCA_045126495.1 Faecousia sp. | reverse complement strand
CCCAATATCTCATGACGGTAGAGTACAAACCCTATCCACCGTCATTCTATCACATGGATAAGTTGAAGTCACTAACAAGATTTAGGGACTCCCTTGTTCGGCAGCGGTCCAGACAACTTGTAGAGCTTACCAACATCCTTGATAAAGTGTTCCCAGAGTTCAAGCCTTTCTTTGAGGGCCGCTTCTCTGCCACAGCGCTTTACATCCTGGCTAATTATCAATCTCCCGAAAGAATCGGCAACATGAATGCAAAGTCTTATGAGATCCTGCGCAAGAAATCCAGAGGCAGATTCACCATGGCAAAATTTGTGCAGCTCAAATCTCTGGCTAAGAACACGGTCGGAAGGTCTGACGATTTTCTTCTGCAGCAGATGGATATGCTTTTGGACATTCAAGCACAGTTAGATGCCAAAATTTCTGAGGTGGAAGGATTGATTCAGGAATGTATAATGGGCATTGATCCACCGATCCTGACGATCCCAGGCATTGGCTATTTATCTGCTGCCGTAATTCTGTCTGAATATGGGGATTTCAGCAAATACGAAAATCCTTCTAAAATGCTGTCATTTGCTGGCTTGGAACCCGGATACTTCCAATCCGGTCAATCCGAACACACCGGTCGCATGGTCAAACACGGTTCTTCCTACCTGCGCTACGCTCTCATGAACGCCTGCCTGCCTCTAATTACTCATGATCCGGTATTCGCTGAATACTACGCAAAAAAACGGGCTGAGGGCAAGCCATACCGCGTGGCATTGACACATGTTGCAAAGAAGCTGCTGCGAGTGATCTACACTTTGCAGACAAAAAACATCCCTTACGATCCGGCGCAAATTCGATAATTGTTCCAATTTCATTTTTAGCACTCGAAAGAGGGCTTACTTTAGTGCGCCCTTTTTGCAGCAGAATAATTTTCCTGTAAAAAGACTTGACTTTTAATAGTTAGACACCTCCTTTATGATAAATATAGCGGATTGGAAATATCTTGTCAATAAAGGGATTGCTATTTTAAAATCATTGATTTATAATTATAACATCAAATTAACGAGGTGTTGGCTATGGCTGATAGTGCAAAATTGAATTTGACCATGCTTTGTGATTTCTACGAACTGACTATGGGCAACGGTTACTTTGAAAACGGATATAAGGATCGTATCTGCTATTTTGATGTATTCTTCCGGCAGTGTCCGGATAAGGGTGGCTTTGCTATTGCTGCTGGCCTGGAGCAGATCATCAATTATATCCAGGACCTTCATTTTTCTCCTGAGGATATTGAATATCTTCGCAACAGGAATTTGTTTTCTGAGGAATTCCTGGAGTACTTGAAGAACTTCCGTTTCACCGGTGATATTTGGGCTGTCCCTGAGGGTACACCTATCTTCCCCAAAGAACCTATTATGACGATCCGTGCCCCTGCCATTGAGGCACAGCTCATCGAAACCTTTGTGCTGCTGTCTATCAATCACCAGAGCCTGATCGCGACCAAGGCAAACCGTGTTGTCCGCGCAGCTCAGGGAAGAACAGTCCTGGAATTCGGTTCCCGCCGCGCACAGGGTGCGGATGCAGCTATTTTGGGCGCCAGAGCTGCCTATATCGGTGGTTGCCATGGTACGGCCTGCACCATTTCTGACCAGCTGTTTGGAGTTCATGCGGGTGGCACCATGGCTCATGCCTGGGTGCAGATGTTTGATACGGAATATGAAGCGTTTAAGGCTTACTGCCAAATGTATCCCAATAATGCGACGCTGCTGGTGGATACTTATAATACCCTTAAGTCCGGTGTTCCCAATGCGATCAAGGCATTTAACGAGGTTTTGAAGCCTTTGGGGATTACCAAGTGCGGTATTCGCCTGGATTCCGGTGATATGGCTTACTTAAGCCAAAAGGCCAGAAAGATGCTGGATGACGCAGGCTGGACTGAGTGCCAGATCTCTGTTTCCAACTCTCTTGATGAGTATATTATCGAAGATCTGCTCCATCAGGGCGCAAAGATCGATATGTTTGGCGTTGGTGAGCGTCTGATCACCGCCAAGAGCGAGCCTGTTTTCGGTGGTGTTTATAAGCTTGCGGCTGTTGAGAACGATGATGGCAGCATTACTCCCAAGATTAAGATCTCTGAGAATATCGGTAAGATCACCAATCCTCATTTCAAGAAGCTTTATCGCTTCTATGGTAACGACACCGGTAAAGCTATTGCCGACTATCTCTGCGTCTATGACGAAACCGTGGATGACAGCGGCGATATGGTGATCTTTGATCCGGAAGCTACCTGGAAGACCAAAACGGTGTATGATTTTACTGCTAAGGAACTTCAGGTGCCTATCTTTAAGAACGGTGAACTGGTTTATAAGTGCCCGAACCTCCATGAAGTAAGAGCCTACTGCCTGGAGCAAGTGGACACGCTGTGGGATGAGGTCAAGCGCTTTGATAACCCCCATGATTACTATGTTGACCTGTCTCAGAAACTGTGGGATATCAAGTACGGTCTGCTGAAGCGCCGGGGCGAATGAGAAACAGCAAGGTAAGAGCCATTGCACTTGGAGGCCTGATGGCTGCGTTGGCAGTAGTGATCATGTGCCTTGGTACCTTTATTCCGGTTGCAACTTATGTTTGTCCAATGCTATGCTGTATCGTACAGTTTTTGGTACTAAAGTACTGCGGTAAACGCATCGCTTGGACTTGGTATGCAGCTGTTTGTATTCTCTGCCTTTTGTTGGCACCGGATAAAGAGGCTGCAATGGTGCTCTTGGCGATTGGCGTGTATCCTCTTATTAAAAGCAGCTTTGAAAAATTTAAAATCCACATCTTTCTGAAGCTCCTGTATTTTAACTCTGCCATATTTGTTTGCTATGGCGTTATGGTATGGGTTATGGGAATGCAGCATCTTATTGAGGAGAACATGGAGTTTGGAATTTGGGGTCTTACCGTGCTGCTTCTTCTTGGAAATGTCACATTTTTCCTTTTAGACAGAGTTCTTACGATGATCGCAAAGAAAAAATAAAAAAAGGCCGAAGGAAACTTCGGCCTTTTTTGGAGGTTTTATGGAAAAACGTTGGGTCGTATATATGCTGGAGTGTAAAGACAGAAGCTTATATACGGGTATTACGGACAACCTACCAAAGCGGCTGCAGGCTCACAGAATGGGCAGGGGGGCAAAATATACCAAAGGTAGAGCACCGCTTACTTTACGGTATCTTGAGGATTGTGAAGACCATTCCCAGGCTCTGCGCCGGGAGATTGCCATCAAAAAGCTTACGCGTCAGGAAAAACTTGTTCTGTGTGAAACGCAGCCGAAATCCCTGGAGGAACTTTAACCCCCGGAAGCAGTGCTTCCGGGGGTTTGGGTACCGCATTATTAGCTTTTA
>JBGVON010000093.1:0-10935 GCA_045126495.1 Faecousia sp. | reverse complement strand
AATAGCCTAGCTGTACTGGCGGCGGGAGCAAGCCCCCGCCCTACAAGCAGCACACCATAAAGGGACGAAAAAATTATTCGTCCCGGTTTTTGCTTGTTCACAAATTTGTCTATTATTTTCCTCTCAGATATGCTATAATGATTAAAATTATGCCCAAAGGAGACCGTCATGGGACTTATTTCTAACATTTTCGGCACCCGCAGCCAGCGGGAGATCAAAAAAATACAACCCATCGTGGACAAAATTCTGTCCTTGGAGGAGGAGTACAAGGCCCTCTCCCAAACAGAACTGCAAGGCAAGACCGCCCTGTTCAAGGCCCGTCTTGCCCAAGGGGAAACCCTGGATGATCTGCTGCCGGAGGCATTTGCCGCCATTCGGGAAGCGGCATGGCGGGTACTGGGGATGCGCCCGTATCCTGTGCAGCTCATGGGCGGCATCGTCCTGCATCAGGGCCGCATCGCGGAAATGAAGACCGGCGAGGGCAAGACTCTGGTTGCCGTTCTGCCTTGCTATCTCAACGCACTGACCGGTCGGGGCGTCCACGTGGTCACTGTCAACGATTACCTTGCCACCCGTGACTCCCAATGGATGGGCAAGGTCCACCGATTCATGGGCCTGACGGTGGGACTGGTTGTGCCGGGCATGACCTCCGCCCAGCGGAAGGAAGCCTACGCCGCCGACATCACCTACTGCACCAACAACGAGCTGGGCTTTGACTACCTGCGGGACAATATGGCGATCTACAAGCAGGAATTGGTCCAGCGGGGACATGCCTTCGCCATCGTGGACGAGGTGGACTCCATCCTCATCGACGAAGCACGGACCCCCCTGATCATCTCCGGCAAGGGAGAGGATTCCTCCAAGCTCTATGAGATGGCGGACAGTCTGGTGTCCACCATGCGCAAGCTGGTTTTCGCCAAGACCGACGAAAAAGAAGAGCAGGATAACTACGACTGCGACTATATCGTGGATGAAAAGTCCAAATCCGTCACCCTTACCGCTTCCGGCATTGCCAAAGCGGAGAAATTCTTCGGCATTGAGAACCTTGCCGACCCGGAAAATGCCACCATTTCCCACCATATCAACCAGGCCATGAAGGCCCGGGGCATTATGAAGCGGGATATTGACTATGTTATCAAGGACGGCCAGATCATCATTGTGGACGAGTTCACCGGCCGATTGATGTACGGCAGACGGTACAACGAGGGTCTGCACCAAGCCATCGAGGCAAAGGAAAAGGTCCGTGTGGCAGAGGAAAGCAAGACCCTTGCCACCATCACCTTCCAGAACTTCTTCCGGCTTTACGAAAAGCTCTCCGGCATGACCGGTACTGCCCTGACCGAAGAGGAGGAATTTGCCGCCATCTACCGGCTGGACGTGGTGGAGATCCCCACCAACCGTCCCATCGCCCGACTGGACCGGCCGGATACGGTGTACAAGACCGAGGCGGGCAAATTCCGCGCCATCATCCGGCAGGTGGAAGAATGTCACAAAAAAGGCCAACCGGTACTGGTAGGTACGGTCTCCATTGAAAAGAGTGAGATCCTCAGCAAGCTGTTAAAGCGCACCGGCGTTCCCCACAACGTCCTCAACGCCAAGTTCCACGAGCAGGAAGCCCAGATCGTTGCCCAGGCAGGTAAGCTGGGGGCTGTGACCATCGCCACCAACATGGCAGGCCGCGGCACGGATATTATGCTGGGCGGCAACCCGGAATTCATGGCAATGAACGAGCTTCGGAAGGGTGACACCCCCGAGGAATTGCTGGCCCAGGCCAACGCCTTCTCCGAAACCAACGACCCGGAGATTCTGGCCATTCGGGAGCGGTTCCGCGCCCTGCTTGCTCAATATAAGGAGCAGATGGCCCAGGAGGCCCAGCAGGTCCGGGATGCGGGCGGTCTGTTCATCATCGGCACCGAGCGCCACGAATCCCGCCGGATCGACAATCAGCTCCGGGGCCGTTCCGGCCGTCAGGGGGATCCCGGCGAAAGCCGTTTCTACCTGAGTTTGCAGGACGATCTGATGCGCCTGTTCTCCTCGGACCGGATCATGGGCATGATGGATGCTCTGGGTCTGGACGAGGACACCCCCATTGACGCGAAAATCCTCTCCGGCGCGGTGGAAAACGCCCAGCGGAGCGTAGAAAGCCGGAACTTCCGGTCTCGAAAGAGCGTGCTGGAATACGACGATGTGATGAACACCCAGCGGGAAGTGATCTACGCCCAGCGGCAGAAGGTGCTGGACGGGGAGAGTCTGAAAGACAATATGCTCAGCATGCTCCGGGATCTGGTGGACAGCACCGTTGCGGATGCCGCCGCGGAAAACGGCGGCGCTGTGGACGAGGCCTGTCTTGCCGCCATCGGCAAGGCCTTTGGGGGCATCTACTTCCCGGCGAACACCCACTTGGAGGGGACAAGCACCCAGGAACTGGCGGACAACATTTACGCCTTGGCGCTGGACACCTATCAGAAGAAAGAAGCCCTGCTGGGGGAGAACACCATGCGGGAACTGGAACGGGTGGTCATGCTCCGTGTGGTGGACGAATACTGGATGGACAACATCGACGCCATGGACGATCTGAAACAGGGCATCGGTCTGCGGGCCTACGGTCAGCATGACCCGGTGGTGGCCTACAAGGAAGAAGGCTATCAGATGTTCGAGGCCATGATCACCGCCATTCGGGAAGAGACCATTCGCCGGATCTTCCTGGTGCAGCTGCGTCCTGCCCAGGAAGTCAAGCGGGAAAAGGTGGCAAAGGAGACAGGTACTGCCGGCGCATCCGACAGCGTGATGAAGAAACAGCCTGTGCGCAAGTCCGCCGCCGACAAGATCGGCCCCAACGACCCCTGTCCCTGCGGCAGCGGCAAGAAGTATAAGAAATGCTGTATGCAGAAAGACAAAATGAATTGATAATTGAGAGTTGAGAATTGAGAATTTATGTCTGTTATTATAAAAAGCCAAGATTCTCTTGAATATTTAATTGCCGAAAACATCTCTGTATCTCACGGGTTTACTACGAGAGTGGGTGGCGTGAGTCAGGGGTATTTGGGTAGTCTGAATCTGGGCGCCCATCGGGGCGACAAGCCGGAGAATGTAACGGAAAATTACCGCATTTTAGGCGCAGCTTTGGGCTTTGACCCCACAAAACTGGTGTTAGCAAACCAAGTACACGGGGACACCGTTCGGGTGGTGACAGAGCAAGACTGCCTTGGCAGCCTCTCCCACCGGGACTATCCCCCCTGCGACGGGTTGGTGACCAACACTCCCGGAGTGGCGCTGGTGGTATTCACCGCTGACTGCACCCCCATCTTGCTCCACGATCCCGTCACCGGAGCAGTGGGCGCGGTCCACGCCGGATGGCGGGGCACTGCCGCGGGTATCGCCGCCAAGGCGGCATCCGCGATGGTATCCGCATTTGGCTGCAAAAAAGAAAACATCCGCGCCGCTATCGGACCCAACATCGGCGCTTGCTGCTTTGAAACAGACCGGGATGTGCCCGATGCCATGATCGCCGCATTGGGGGAGGCTGTCCTACCCTATATCCGCCAAAAGGGCGATAAATTTCACGTAGATCTCAAAGGCATCAACGCCCTGTGGCTCCGCCGGGAGGGCATTGGAAACATTACCATTTCAAAAGACTGCACCGCCTGCGCCCCGGACCGCTACTGGTCCCATCGGGTCACCGGCGGTATCCGCGGCTCTCAGGGAGCTGTCATCTTATGCAAGGAGGGAATCCAATGAAACGGCTGACCGCGCTGCTTTTATGCCTGTGCCTGCTCCTTTGCGGCTGCAAAGGGGGAGACGGTTATACCCCCACCGGGGACGGATTGAGTTATGACAAAGACTACACCGGTCCGCAAAATGCCCCTCCGGTAGAGGATTCCCCGCAGCAGATCAGTCTGCCTTACTATCCGGCGCGGTCCATGAACCCCTACCTCTGCACGGATTTTACCAACCGGACCTTATTTTCCCTGTTATACCAGAGCCTGTTTACCACCGACCGGGACTATGTGACAGAGCCCCAGCTTTGCAAAAGCTACCGGGTATCGGAGGATATGAAAGCATACACCTTCTACTTTGAAACTGCCACCTTCTCCGACGGTAGTATCCTCACCGCCCAGGACGTGGTGGCAAGTCTCAACGCCGCATGGCAAAGTGATTTCTACAAGGGCAGATTCCTCCATATCACTGAAATCGTTCCCACTGCCGACGGGGGCGTGACCATCCATCTGGACACCCCCTACGAAAACCTGCCCCTGATTCTGGACATTCCCATCCTCAAAGCCGACCAGGTGGCATTAGACCGACCCCTGGGCACAGGCCCTTATGTTCTGTACACCGCCGGGAGCGTTGAGAGTCTGCGGAAACGGACTGACTGGTGGTGCAGCACCCAACTGGCAGTCGTCGCCGAAAGCATTACCCTATTTACTGCGGAATCCACTACCCAGATCCGGGATCAGTTTGAATTTCACGGGCTGAGCATGGTCTGCGCCGATCCCGGTTCGGACCGGTATGCCGACTACCGCTGCGACTATGAACTGTGGGACTGCGAAAACGGCATCTTCCTGTATCTGGCAACGTCCAGAAACAGTGAGATCTTCACCAATGACGCAGTGCGCACCGCTCTGACCCATGCCATCGACCGGGACAGGCTGGTGGAAGAGTTCTACCGGGGTTTCGCCCGCAGCGCCTGTCTGCCGGCATCCCCCCTGTCCCCCTATTACAGCATGAACCTTGCCGACCGGTACAAATACGACGGCATTAAATTCCTGCAAGCAGTGAAGGATGCAGGTATGGAAGGCAGCACCGTGGTATTCTTAGTAAACAGCGATGACAGTCTGCGCCTGCGGGTTGCCCGGAGCATCGGACAGATGCTGGAAGACTGCGGACTGGAAGTGGAGATGAAAGAGCTGGGCGGCACCGCCTATGTGGACAATCTGAAAGCCCGGAATTACGACATCTATCTGGGGCAAACACGGCTGTCTCCCAATATGGATCTGTCCGCCTTTTTCGCCACCTACGGCGAGCTGAGCTGGGGCGGTGTCAATGATCTGGGTGCCTACGCCCTGAGCCTGCAAGCTCTGGAAAACCACGGCAACTACTTTACCCTGCACAAGCTGGTGATGGATCAGGGACTTCTGTGCCCGGTACTGTTCCGCAGCTACTCCATTTACGCCACCCGGGGTCTGATCCCCAGTCTGACCCCCACCCGGGACAATGTGTTCTACTACTCTCTGGGAAAAACGCTGGAAGATGCAAAAAGTTAAGAAACCTCTCAGGGGCGACCACCGGTCGCCCCTGCAATATTAACACGATCGTAGGGACGACAACGGGGGGTGCGGGCGATTCATGAATAGCCCCTACGAATACGGGACCGGCAACAAACAGACGGGAAACCCGTCCCCTACAAAAGAATTGCAATGGAATCCTTAGGGGCGGCGTTTCGCCGCCCACGGGCATATGTTACCGAAAGATTGTCACGTCAACCCAAGCGGCTTCTTGCAATGACAAAGGAAGAACCCTTCGCAGACGAGCAATGCTCGCCCCTACAAGGGTATTTTCTATCGTTTATGCTTTTTTTCCAAATTCTGCAAAGTGCGCTGTATTGTTTTTACAGCGCGCTTTTTTTATAGGAAATTGCCGCTTACTTCCTCCGTTTCCTTCTGTTTATCTCTCTTTTTTCGTGGCTTTCTCCCAAGGTTTTTCCTTTTTCGGTTGCATATCCAAAGCAATTATGCTATAATGCTATTGATTTATAATAGATGGAAGTATGCCCTCTATTATAAATCCTGATTTGTGACAATTTTTCTGCAAAATATAGAGAGAGCGAGAATGCTGTTATGGACAAGAAAAGAAAGCAAATCTCTGGTATTAAAAGTTTGATCCGTGGCTTGGACGGTGTCCTGGAAATCCTTTTACTGGCCCTTGCTTATTATTTCGTTTGGCGATACGGCTATGAAGCAGAGCAATTCCCCACCTATTTCGGTCTGGGCAAATACGTGCTGGCAGGTGTATATGCCTTGCTGGTGCTGGTTCTGTTCTTCGCCTTTGACGGCTTCAAATTCGGCTATCTGAAAGCCGTAGATGCCTTACTTTCCCAATGGATTTCCCTATTCATGGCCAATTTCATCAGCTACTGGCAGCTGTGCCTCATTGCAAACGCACTGATCTCTCCCACACCCATGCTGATGCTCATGCTCATCGGCGCCTGTATCAGCACGGTATGCGTCCTGTTTTTCACATGGATGTACCACCAGATCTACGTGCCAAAGAACATGGCCATGATCTTCGGCAGAGACAATGCCATCACCTTGAAATTCAAAATGGAGACCCGTCCGGATAAGTACCACATCAAAAAGCTGATCCCCGTGGAGGACGGTTTCGAGAGCATTTGCCAGCAGATCACCAATTACGATGCGGTGATCATCAACGACGTCCCCGCCCAGATCCGCAACGACATTTTGAAATTCTGCTACCGCAACCATATCCGCACCTACGTCACCCCTAAGATTTCGGATATCATCGTCCGGGGCAGCACCAGCATCACATTGTTCGACACCCCCCTGTTGCTGGTAAAAGGTAACGGTCTGACCCCCTCTCAGCGGATTTTCAAGCGGCTTCTGGATCTTGTCATCTGTCTGCCGGTGGCCATTGTGGCTGCGCCGGTGATGGCGCTGATCGCCATTGCCATCAAAGCAGAGGACGGCGGTCCGGTATTCTATAAGCAGGCCCGCGCTACCCTGGACGGTAAGGTATTCAACATCCTGAAATTCCGCAGCATGATCGTAGATGCGGAAAAAGAAGGTCTGTCCATCCCCGCCACCGACCGGGATCCCCGGATCACCAAGGTGGGTCGCTTTACCCGCGCCACCCGGCTGGATGAGCTGCCTCAGCTGCTGAACATCATCAAAGGCGATATGAGCATCGTAGGTCCCCGCCCGGAACGGGTGGAGCACATGGAAAAATACGGCGCCGAGATCCCCGAATTTATTTTCCGCACCAAGGTCAAAGGCGGTCTCACCGGCTTTGCCCAGATCTACGGCAAGTACAACACCTCTCCCTACGACAAGCTCCGCCTGGATCTGATGTATATCGAAAATTACTCCTTTATTCTGGATATTAAGCTGATCCTGATGACCATTCGTATCATTCTGAAAAAAGAAAGCACCGAGGGCTTTGACAAAGCCGAAGAAGCAGAACGTATGACCGAGGAGGTCCTCCAACAGCTCCACGATCAGCGGGAAAAAGAAGAGGCGCTGCCCGGCGCAGGAAAGTAACAAAAGGAGCAATCATGAAAAAAGCCGTTTGTATCAGCTGTACGCACCATTATGCAGAACGGATCTCCCCGGTGGAGTCGGTATTGCAGGCAGCCGGATATGACTGCACCTATATCACCTCAGATTTTCACCACATTTCCAAAAAGCCCCACCGTGTGGACCTGCCCCACTGCATACAGCTCCACACGATCCCCTACACCAGAAACATTTCTTTGAAGCGAATCTTCTCCCATCTGCGTTTCTCCGCAGATGCCATGAAGCTCACAGCAAAGCTGCAACCGGATCTTTTGTATGTTGAAGTTCCGCCCAACAGTTTGTGCCGTCAAGCCGCCCGTTATAAGCGAAAATTTCCGAAAACCACACTGATTTTTGACATTTTTGACATGTGGCCGGAAAGCTTTCCCAACAGTCGCGCCAAGGCGCTGCTGAAACTGCCCTTTTCTGTATGGGGTTGGTTTCGCAATATGGGACTGCCCAAAGCCGACCTTGTGCTTACCGAATGCGATCTGTTCCGGGAGAAATTACAGTCCCATTTAAAAAACACCAACACAAAGACCCTGTATCTCTGCCGTCCCGGCGCAACAACGGATTCTCCCAAGCCGATCCCCCCGCAGCAAGCCATTCACCTGTGCTATCTGGGATCTATCAACAACATCATTGATATTCCCACCATTGCCGCCATGATCGGCCATATCCAAAAGCTGCGGCCTGTTGTGCTGCACATTATTGGTGACGGAGAATCCCGGCAAGCCTTGATTGACGCCGTAGAAGCCACCGGCGCAACGGTGGAATTTCACGGCAAGATCTACGACAATGCCCAAAAGCAGGAAATCTTTGATATGTGCAGCTTCGGTCTGAACATTATGAAAAACTCCGTGTGCATCGGTCTTACCATGAAATCTCTGGATTATTTTGCCGGCGGTCTGCCCATTATCAACACCATCCCGGGGGACACCTGGGATTTGGTAGAACAGGCGCGCATCGGTGTAAATGTAAACCGGGAAGACTTGGCACAAACCGCCAAGAACATTCTCCTGCTGAACGATTCTTTGTCCGACCTGCGCAGCAATACATTAGAAGTATTTTGCAAACTGTTCACTTTTGAAAAATTTTCAGAGCGTCTGCTGACAGCGCTAAGGGAAAATGACCTTATCTAAACCGATTCAGGAGCTTAAAAATGAGAATTGTTGTAAACGATATTGCCGCCAACGGCGGTGGCGTTTTGTCTGTTCTGAAAGACTTTTACCAATATGTCCGGGATAATGACCGGGATAATGAGTGGTATTTTTTGGTGTGCGATGACTTTATTGCGCCCACTGACCGCATCCATGTAATCAAGCTTCCCCAGATTAAGCAAAGCTATCTCAAACGGTTGCAATTTGACCTGTTTACCGGCAAAAAGTTTATTGATGGGCTGAACCCGGATGTAGTCTTTTCCCTGCAAAACACTGTCACCTTCGGAGTTTCCGCTCCTCAGGTGGCTTACGAGCATCAGCCCCTGCCTTTTCAGGACGTAAAAAACTACTCTTTTTTCAAGTCCGATGAGCGCAGAATGGCAATGTACCAACACTTGATCGGAAAAGTGATTCTCGCCTCGGTGAAGAAGGCTGACAAGCTGATCGTGCAGACCGAGTGGATGCGGGAAGCCGTTTCCAAAAAAGGTGGCGTATCCACAGATAAAATCGTAAAAATCGCTCCCAATGTGGAGGATTTGGGCCGCTTCCGGGTAGATATCCCCCGCAGAAAAAACCTGTTCTTCTACCCCACCTCCACAGTGCCCTATAAAAATATTGCCTGTATCCGCGCCGCCGCCAGTCTATTGGAACAGAAGGGTGTTGACTTTGAAGTGCGGCTCACCGTTCCGGAAGACGCGCCCCAAAAGGGTATCGTATGTATGGGACAAATTCCCAGAGAAGAGGTTATGCGCCAATTCTGCGAAGCGGCGTTGGTATTCCCTTCCTACATTGAAACCTTTGGTTACCCCTTGGTAGAAGCCGCGCAGATGGGCGCTGTGGTTCTTGCCGCTGACCTGCCCTTTGCCCACGAGGTACTGGGCGACTACGAAAATGCCTATTATTTCGACCCCTTCAATCCCCAGGCCCTTGCCGATCTGATGGAAAAAGTAATTACAGGCGAAATCGTCCGCAAGGAGACCTTCCGCAAGGCGCAGACTGTTGGCAGCAGCTGGGCCGCGGTGGTAGACGAACTGGTAAAAACAGCTTCAAAGGGAGTATAATATGACCGTAGGAATCGCAATTGCCCTGTATAACGGCGCCCGTTTTTTGGAAGCCCAGCTGGATACCCTGCGACTACAAACCTGTCCGCCGGATCAGGTGGTTTTCTGCGATGACGGCTCTAAGGACGATACCGTAGCCGTTGTCCGAAATTATATTGAAAAACACAACCTGCAAGACCGCTGGCAACTGCATATCAACGAAGAAAACTTAGGCTATGCCAAGAATTTCTACCGCGCCATGTCCCTGTGCCAAACAGACTTGATCTATCCCTGTGATCAAGATGATTTATGGAAAGCGGACAAGTTAGAGAAAATGAATCACGTCATGATCTCTCACCCGGAAATTGCCCTGCTCATGTGCAAGGGCGGTGTTATTGATGCCGAAGGAGGCGCACTGCACGGACTTTTGATCGAAGAGTCCAAGGAAACCGGCGCGATCACCCCGGTATCCCCGGCTGAGATCCTCCGTTCCCTGAGCTGGACCGGTATGCTGATGTGTATTCGCAAAGAATTTCTGCAACAATGGCAGCAGCGGGTATGCTCTGCCCGGGCGCCCCATGATTTTGCCCTGGCCTTATGCGCAGCAGATCTGGGCAGCTTCTACACCTATGATTACGTAGGCGCATTCCATCGGCGTCATGACAACAATGCCGCCAATGAAGAACACCGCATCTGGAAGGTGCTGAATCTGAAAACAAAATTGCGGGATATGGGTATGTACAACCTATACTTAGAGCAGCTTTCCGCCGTAGCGCTCCCTCTCTCTGAGGACACGCTCTCCATGCTCACCTACCGGCTGGAAAAGGCCCGCGCCAGAGAACAGGCTCTGCGGCAGCGAAAGTTCGGCAAGCTGATGAAGGTCTATATGTCCGACCGAAGCGGTTTGCTGCGCCCGGTTTCCTTCCTGTGTGACCTTTGGCTGCTTATTTTCGGGGATTACTCCCAACTGTAAACCACTTTTATAGGAGGCGCTCTATTATGCTAAATCGGCTATCACGGTTTTGTGATAAGCTCGCTTGGGGAATGTTCTGCGTTCTGATGGCAGACGTGTGCATTTTCGGTGCGGGAAAGCTTGTTTCCGTTGGTCCCCTGAGTTTCAGAATGATTCTTATGGTGATTACAACACTGGTTTGTCTGCCGGTGATCATAAAAAATTTTGTCCCCCTCATCAAAAGCAAATACACCTGGGTGGTGGGCGGATTTTGTGTGTGGCTGATTCTGACCACGTTCATCGGACTTCGCAGCCAAAACAACCTGTCCCTGCTGATTACTGACTGGAAGGGTTTTCTCTACTTCCTGTTGTTTCCCACGGCCATTTGTCTGATCCGGGACAGCCGGCGCGCCCATTATCTTACCAAAGTAATGATGTATTCCGCCGGCATCATGGCGCTTTTGCACATTCTGTGTATCCTGTGCTACCTTTGG
>JBGVON010000092.1:0-12585 GCA_045126495.1 Faecousia sp. | reverse complement strand
TGTGATGGCCGCTTACTATGATGGCGACACCAAGGTCTCCGAAGAGGTTGTCAAGGAAGTGAAGATGGCGCCTAATACCGACGGCGTTCTGACCGGTGTGGTGGAGAACAAGAACGAAGGCAAGACCATGCTGGTCTACCTGCGCGATAATAATCCTGCCGAGCCCGAGGAAGGCGAGACACCGGATGCAACTGTGGGCGGCACCGAACCTGATGGTTCCGATGAGCCTCAGAATGACAGCAAGCTGATCATTATCATCGCCGCTGCTGCCGTATTGGTGATTGCCATTGTGGTTGTGGTGATCGTAGTAGCTTCCAAGAAAAAGAAGGTTGCCGCGGCTCCCGAGGCAGAGGCTGTGGAAGAAACTGTCGAAGAATCCGCAGAAGAAATCACAGAAGAAACCACCGAAGAGAATAACGAAACCACAGAAGAATAATTGAAATTCCCCCAGCCACTTGACCGGTGGCTGGGGGATGTTTTGCAGTTTAGTACCCCCATGGAAGCTGGGGAATTTGGGATTGGGTGTTTTCCGTTTTCTTGGCAGATTGAATTTGCTCGCCCACGGTGACGGTGATTTCCATGGTGTTGCCCTGTCGGTAGACCGTAAGGGTCAGCTTGTCGCCAACGGCGCAATTGCTTACAATGCTTGTCAGCTGGGAACTGCCTGTGATGGCTTCGCCGCCAATATGGGTAATGATGTCATTTAACTGCAAACCGGCATCCGCGGCAGGGGAGTCCTCAGTTACGTTTCTGACAGCCGCGCCCTGAGGCAGTCCGTAGCTTTGGGTTTCAGCGCTGACGGTGGCTACGGCGATGCCCAAATAGGGCTTGGATACATAGCCTTTTTCAATAATACTCTGGGCAATGCTCCGGGCTTTGTTAATGGGAATGGCAAAACCAATATTGTCAATAGAAGCGCCGGAGGAAGATCCGCCGGAGTACTTGGCGTTGGTAATACCGATCACTTCTCCGTACAGATTAAACAGCGCGCCGCCGGAGTTGCCGGAGTTGATGGCGCAGTCCGTCTGCATCAGCTGCATGGTAGCGCCATTGGACATGGTGATCTCCCGATCCTTGGCGCTGATGGCGCCTGAGGTCAGAGAGAAAGTCAGTTCACCTAAGGGATTGCCAATGGCAACCACCTGATCGCCAACATTTATGTTGTCCGAATCTCCCAGAACCACGGGGACAAGGTTTGCGCCGTCAATTTTCAGTACCGCTACATCGTTGCCTTCATCAAAGCCGATGAGTGTTGCCTGGTAGGAAGTGCCGTCGTACATGGATACGGTGATGGCATTTGAATCCTCAACCACGTGGTAATTGGTGAGAATATAGCCGTCATCACTGAAAATGAATCCGGAACCGGATGCGGCAGAGGTGGTTTGATACCCCCAGAAATTGGTAGTGATGGAGGTGGTGATGCCCACAGTGGAATTGACGTTGGCGGCATATACCTGCGACTGGGTCATCAGCTTGCCGGTGTCGGTCTGGACGACTTTAATTACGGAATTTTCCCGATTGCCCTCCATGACGTTGGAGGTGTTTGCTTCTTCTTGCGCCGTGGAGAAAACTTTATTGCCCAGCAGCATACCTCCGGCGCCCAGCAATCCTCCCAGCAGACCGCACACAAGGGCAAGGGCAATCACTTTGCCGCCGGTCTTTTTGGGCTTGGATTCTTGGGGTGGCGTATAGCTGTATTGAGATGGAGACTGCTGTTGGGGATTTTCATAAGGCTCGTACATACATGGCACTCCTTTTCTTTTTTTGTAAGTATTTTACCGCAGAATGGAAAAACAATGCTGAACAGATGAAGAATGTACTGTAAATATTTTGTAAATATGGGTGGTTGACAAACCCTGCCTGCTGTGCTAAAATATTTCAAACCGATGAGGAAGAGTAAGTAGGCGTTGCTTCCTTTCTTTCAGAGAGCCGCAGGCGGTGGGATCGCGGCAGAAAGCGTAATGCTGAATGGACTTCCGAGGGCAAGCGGAACGGGGTGACCCTAGTATGTGCGCCGGAGCAGACCCTCCGTAACCAAAGGTCAGCATATGTTGGTATGCGTGAAGTGGGCGCAATCGCGTCAAGCCGGGTGGCACCGCAGGATTTGATCCTGTCCCAGCGAAGGTTGGGGCAGGTTTTTTATTTTGCCCCGAAATTCAGAAAGGAGCATGTATGATGGCAAACAAAGAGATTCCCTACAAAATCTATCTGGAAGAGAGCGAAATGCCCAAGTTCTGGTACAATCTTCGGGCAGACATGGTCAATAAGCCTGCGCCCTTGCTGGACCCTAAGACCCGCAAACCCATGACGGCAAAGGATCTGGCGCCGGTATTCTGCGATGAACTGATCACCCAGGAACTGGACGATACCACCGCTTATTTCCCCATTCCGGAGGAGATTCTGAATTTTTATAAAATGTACCGTCCCGCCCCCTTGGTTCGGGCCTACTGCTTGGAGGAAAAGCTCCAAACTCCCGCAAAGATCTACTATAAGTTTGAAGGCAATAACACCTCCGGTTCTCATAAGCTGAATTCCGCTATCGCCCAGGCATACTATGCCAAAAAGCAGGGCCTTACCGGTGTTACCACCGAGACCGGCGCCGGTCAGTGGGGTACAGCCCTTTCCATGGCGTGCGCCTATCTGGGACTGGACTGCAAGGTGTACATGGTAAAGGTGTCCTATGAACAGAAGCCCTTCCGCCGGGAGGTTATGCGTACTTATGGCGCTTCCGTCACACCCAGTCCCTCTATGGAAACAGGGGTGGGCAGAAAGATCCTTGCCGAGCATCCCGGCACTACCGGAAGCCTTGGCTGCGCTATTTCTGAGGCAGTGGAGAAGGCCACCAGCCTTCCCGGTTACCGTTACGTACTGGGCAGCGTGCTGAACCAGGTCATGCTCCACCAGACGGTGATCGGCCTGGAAACCAAGGCTGCTATGGATAAGTACGACATCAAGCCGGATATCATCATCGGCTGCGCCGGTGGCGGATCTAATCTGGGCGGCTTGATTGCGCCCTTTATGGGCGAGAAGATCCGGGGCGATGCGGATTATCGTATTATCGCCGTTGAGCCGGAGACCTGTCCCAGCTTTACAAGAGGCAAATATGCCTACGACTACTGCGATACCGGCATGGTGTGTCCCTTGGCAAAGATGTATACCTTGGGCAGCGGTTTTATTCCCGCAGGCACCCATTCCGGCGGTTTGCGTTACCATGGCATGAACCCCACGCTGTCTCAGCTTTATGACGATAAGCTGATGGAAGCCATCAGCGTACCCCAGACTGAGGTGTTCGCGGCAGCGGAGGAATTTGCCCGGGTGGAGGGTATCCTGCCTGCGCCTGAGAGCAGTCATGCCATCAAGGTGGCAATGGACGAAGCCATTAAATGCAGAGAAACCGGCGAGGAGAAGACCATTCTCTTTGGCCTGACCGGTACCGGTTACTTTGATATGATGGCATACGAAAAATTCCACGATGGGAAAATGACCAATTACGCGCCCACCGAGGAAGAGTTGCAAAAGGGATTTAGCTATTTGCCCAAGATGGATTGATTGTAATAGAGCGATACTTTGGTGTATCGCTCTATTTTTTTGTAGAATTTTCTGTAAAGATGTGCTATAATAGAAAAAATAATTGATTGCGGAGGGAAAATCATGAGCAGAGCAGACGAATTGTACCGTCAGACTTGTCTGGATATTTTGAATAACGGCTTTTACGATACGGATCTGGAAGTCCGTCCCCGCTGGGCAGACGGCACGCCGGCGCACACCGTCAAAAAATTCGGTGTGGTGAACCGCTATAATCTGAAAGAGGAATTTCCAATAATGACCTTGCGCCGTACCTATTGGAAATCCGCCCTTGATGAACTGCTTTGGATCTGGCAGAAAAAATCCAACCGCATTGAGGACCTGGGCAGTCACGTTTGGGACGAATGGGCAGGGGAGGATGGCACCATCGGCAAGGCGTACGGCTACCAGCTGGGTGTGAAGCATCGGTATAAAGAGGGTATGTTTGACCAGGTGGACAGAATGCTCTATGATTTGAAGCATAACCCCGCCTCTCGCCGGATCCTCACCAATATTTATACCTTCCAGGATCTTCATGAGATGAACCTGTACCCCTGCGCTTATTCCATGACCTTTAACGTGTCCGGCAATACCCTGAATGCCATTTTGAACCAGCGCAGTCAGGATATGCTTACCGCCAATAACTGGAATGTATGTCAGTACGCAATGCTTCTGATGATGGTGGCGCAGGTGTCCGGACTGGAAGCCGGTGAACTGGTCCATGTAATCGCTGACTGTCATATTTATGATCGTCATATCCCCGCGGTGAAGGCTATGCTGGAACGGGAGGGACTTCCTGCTCCTAAGGTGACATTGGATAAGTCCGTTACCGATTTTTACAGCTTCACCAAGGACAGTTTCAAGGTGGAGGACTATCAGTACCATCCCTTTGATTTTGAAATCCCCATGGCAATCTGATTTAATAAATTGTCATTGCAAGCCAGTGGGCGCGCTGGCGTGGCAATCTCTTGCGGAGGTGTAAAATTGGAACTGATCGTTGCGGTATATGATGACTGGGGCATCGGCAAAGACGGCACCCAGCCCATCGCCCTGTCGGCAGACCGGAAGTTCTTCCGGGAGACTACCCGGGGGGCTATGGTGATCGTGGGTCGCAAGACCTTGGCAGATTTTCCCGGCGGCAGACCTTTGCCCAATCGGGTGAATGTGGTGCTGACCCGGCAGGATATTGTCATAGAGGATGTGGTCATCTGCCACAGTCCGGAAGAAGCGGTGGAAATTGCAAAATCAGCTGACCGGGTAATGGTCATCGGCGGCGGCAGTGTCTATCAGCAGATGCTCCCTTATTGTGATAAGGCTTATGTCACAAAGGTGCATGCCTGTCCGGAGTCCGATACTTATTTCCCCGATCTGGATGCAGATCCTCAATGGAACATGACCCAAGTGCTCCAATCCGGTGAGGAAAATGGCATTGCCTATGAAATGTGCCTGTATAAAAAAGTGGACTAATTCGTCCACTTTTTTCTTTTCCCTCTTGCAGTTTTATGTCAACGTGCGTATAATATAAGCAAGCGATTCAGGAAACGGATGTAGAGAATATGAAAAAAGCAATTGGAATTATTGTGATCTGCGCCCTTGCGCTGACTGCCATTACCGTAGGCGCTGCTGCCATTCGTCTATGGGAGGTTGGGCGGCTGACCGTTCAGCTGACAGGGGAGCAGGAAATGTACGTGGAGTTTGGACAGGCATATCAGGAACCGGGCGCTGCCGCAAAGCACACCGTCGGTGGCCGTGTGACGGATATTCCTGTGGAGATATCCGGTCAGGTGGACACCACTCGGGTGGGAACATACCTTGTGAAGTACACTGCTGCTACGGGCAATCAGGTGCGCACCCAGTACCGCCGGGTCCATGTGGCAGATGCCCAGGCACCGGTGATCACCCTTATTGAAAACCCCAATTCTTATACTTTGCCCAACCAGCCTTATCAGGAGGAGGGGTTTTTTGCCTCCGATAATTATGACGGTGATCTGACCAATCGGGTGATCCGCGAGGAAGCCGACGGAAAAGTGACCTACACGGTGTCTGATTCTTGCGGCAATACCGCCACCGTAACCCGCACCATTCGCTATGCCGACCCGGACCTGCCCCAGATCTTGCTGGAAGGCGGTCAAATGGCGTTTATTATGGCGGGGGACAATTATGCCGAACCGGGTTATACCGCCACGGATAAGGATGACGGAGACCTGACCGCATCTGTGGTAGTCTCCGGCGTAGTGGACAATCTGAATTCCGGTATTTATACCCTGCAATATTCGGTTACCAATAAAAAGGGTCTAACCGCTAAGATGGACAGAACGGTGTACGTGATCCCCAAACCGGAAACAGGGAATGATGCATCACAGGGGGAGACGACTCCGGATGGAACCCAACCGCCCCTTGTGGACCTGCCCACCGGCGGCACCACCATTCAGCCCAATGGCAAGGTGATCTACCTGACCTTTGACGACGGTCCCAGCGCCCATACCGCAAGGCTATTGGATGTGCTTGCCAAATATGATGTGAAGGCAACCTTTTTTGTAATGAATACCAGCAATATCGGCATGATCTCCCGTACTGCCCAAGAGGGCCACACCGTTGCCATTCACACCTATACCCACAGATACAGCCAGATTTATGCCAGCGATCAGGCGTTCCTTGCGGATTTGCAGGCCATGCAGGATTTGATCTATCAGCATACCGGCGTTCGATCCACTATCACCCGATTCCCCGGCGGCAGCTCCAATTCCGTCAGCAGCGCTTATAATAAGGGTATTATGACCCGGCTGACCAAAGAACTGCAAAACAGAGGTTTTCAGTATTTTGACTGGAATGTGGACAGCAATGATGCCGGCGGCGCCAAGACCGCCGAGGATGTGTTCCGGAATGTAACCAAGGGTGTTGCCACCCGGACCTATTCCGTGGTCTTGCAGCATGATACCCAGGATTTTAGTGTAGATGCAGTGGAACGGATCATCGCATGGGGACTTTGCAACGGCTATACCTTTAAGGCATTGGATATGGATAGCCCCCTCTGCCACCACGGCGTCAACAATTAAGCCTACCGCACAACATTGCTATTGCCAGGAGCATAGCGAAGTGATTGTAAATCATTATGATTGCCGGTGGCAATCATTCAATCGCTTACGCGTTGTGGCAATCTCCCGGTAAAATGTAACGCGCCGGAAAGGATTTTTCCTTTCCGGCGCGCATTGTTTAATCTTGCGAATATTTCGCGATCATTTGGTGCAAATAGGCTGTGGTGTTTTTGGAATTTGTCCATACTCGCAGATACTTGCGGTTCGTGGCCCAGGCAGTATGTTCAAAAATATCGTCATTAGCAGAGAAATCCAGATAGTAGTTTTCGTCATACTTGTCGTGGTATGCCCAGTTCTGCGCCATATTGCCTGCTTCACAGTCCTTCTTGATGGCATCCAGCAGCCCTGTGATTTCATTTTTGTCGGTTAGCTTTATTGATAAGCTTTTTTCTTCTGTGAAGGCTTCGATGGTTGCACTTTCAAACACTTGGTACAGGAGCTGCGGGTCATTTATCTCAAAAACATACCGAATATCATTGAAATACTTACCGGCGCGGCTGCCCAGTTCACTGCTTTGCTCCACCTGATAGTATCGCTTGACCACCCGTCCGTTTTTTAGTGTATAGCAAATGTTCACTTGGCATAGGGGTTTGTTATCTTCGTTGGGTCGGTACGGAATCAGCTGTTTGTGGAAATCTTGCAGATCCGCCAAACCCTCTTGATCGGTGATCTTATAACCGATATCATTTTCTACGGGGGCGTATGAAAGTATAGAGTTAGGTATGGGATAGAAATAATTCTTGTCAGCGCCGATCACTGCTGCGCTTTCGATGTTATCAAGTTTGGGCACATACCGGGTCACACCCAGAGGATCCAGTCGGGTTAACAGCATACTGCTTGCCGCTGCTATCACAATGATACCAAACCCTAATAAGGATTTTTTTGTAAAGACTTTTACAGTCCGTTTTAGTAGCATTTGACCAGCAAAATAGCCAACCACCGCACCTACGGCAAGAAATACATAACTTTCTGCACCCAAAGCACCGGATAATAGAAACAGCACAGAACCTGCGCCCACAGTGCAAATCAGAAGAAACAGGGGAGACAGCTTTTGCAGGGACAACAGATCGCCCGCAGACTCTAAATTCCGCTTTCGGTATACAAGCCACGCCAAAGCAATACATACCACGCCGGCAGTGGAACACAGCCCCAGATACAACCAGTCTTTGCCGACAAAACCATGGAATATACCATAGGGTTCAACGGTCATGTGGATGACCTCAAACTCCCCGTAATAGAAACTGCTCAACTGATCCAAGGGGATAAATCGGGAAAATATGTCAATGTTCAGTTTCACACCGTGCAGAAGAGGTTCATAGAACAGCTCTGCAATGCCACCGATCAGTACGGTAATCAGGTGGAAGATTCCGTACAGACCTGCCGTACCGATGAGATTGCCGGCGCATACAGCGCAAAGCACCGCTGATCCGAAGAAGAATAGAAATTGCAGGGTAGCGCCCAATAGCCAGATAGGGGCAATGTAGGCGTATTCCCACAGAATGGGAGCTGCCAGCAGGGATACCAGCAGGTTAGGCACAAAGCTGAATAGAAATCCAGAAAGGATATGGGTAACCAGCCAGCTTTCCCGCCGCAGGGGGAAGGCATGGAGGGCGTTGCACAGCCGTCCGTTAAACAGGTCCATAAATAGGAATGCCCCGCAGATACCGCCGTATAGGGCGTTGATCCAAGTCATCGCACGCAGTGATGTTAATACATCGTCTGCAATGATCGCCGGGTCGTATTCGGCCATACCGAACAGGACCAGCAGTAAAAATACCGTGTAAGCACCCCAAATAGGCGCATACCGTGTGATGTCCTTTTTCAGGGCAGTGGGATTAAAGAAGGATATCTTTGACTTCATAGTTCACACCTCCCAGTTCGTAAATAAAGATCTCTTCCAAAGAAAGGGGCAGGATATCAAAGTAAGCGGGGTTGCAGGGGGTGACCTTGGCGTTTACTTCCTCCGGCGTACCCCGTACCACCAAGGTATGCAGTCTGCCGGATGCGCTTTCGTGAAGCACATCCAAACCTTGGGGGATCTCTCCTGCAATTTGCAGCTTTACGGTGTTGCCCTGCATGGAGGCAAGGCTCTTTTCCAGAAGCATTTTACCCTTGTCCATAATGCCTACATGGTCGCAGATATCCTCCAATTCCCGCAGGTTGTGGGAGGAGATCAACACCGTGGTCTCTCGTTGGGCAACGTCTGACAAAATCAGACTCCATACCTGCCGCCGCATCACCGGATCCAGGCCGTCCACCGGTTCGTCTAGAATCAGCACATCCGGCCGGGTGCAGATGCTCAGATGAAAGGCCGCCTGCTTCTGCATGCCCTTGGAAAAACGGCGAATGGGGGATTTCTTGGGCAACTGAAATACATCGTACAACCGGTTAAACAGTTCATCATCAAACTTGGGATAGAAACCCTTGTAGTACTTTCGCATTTCTTCCAGACTTGCCGAAGGAAAGTAAAAGATCTCGTCGGGGATGTAGCTGATGCGGGCCTTCACGTCGGGGTTTTCATAAACCGGCGCGCCGTCTAAGGTGATGTTGCCTGTGTCCGGGCGGTACACACCGGTGAGTAACCGGATCGCCGTGGATTTGCCGGCGCCGTTGGGGCCCACTAAGCCATATACCGCGCCTTTGGGCACGTGCATAGAAAGACTGTCCAGGGCGGTGAAGGCCCCGAATGTCTTGGTTACATTCTCCATGTTAAGCATGGTCGTTCCCTCCTTGTTTTAAATGTTGCATCAGTGCCTGTCGGGATACTCCCGCGGAGAGCAGCTTTTCGCAAGCCGCATCAAACTCGGCCCATACAGACATAAGCTCTGCCGGAATTTGCTCGTTTAAGGCGCACACAAAACTGCCTTTTCCGGAAACCGAGGCGATCCAACCTTCTGTTTCCAGTTCCCGATAGGCGCGCTGAATGGTGTTGGGGTTGATGGCAAGGGAGCTTGCCAACTCCCGGACGCTGGGAAGCTTATCTCCTTCTTGAAGCACGCCGGCGCGGATCTGAGCACGGAAATTGTCAGCAATCTGTGTGTATATGGGCCGGGCGTCCCGGTAATCCAGATGTACCATGCAGACCTCCTCCTTGTCGGTGTATTAACTGTACTAACTGTACTAGTACGGTTATCATACAAAAAGATTTTTCCTTTGTCAATACCCTTATTGAATTTTTTCTTGACGTTGCGAGGAGCATAGTGAAGTGATTGTAAATCGTTATGATTGCCGGTGGCAATTATTCAATCGCTTACGCGACGTGGCAATCTCCCGGTAAAATGTAACGCACCGGGAACGAGCCGTTCCCGGTGCGTGAATTATTCAATATGTGTGTGATTGCTGATGTGTTCTTCACAGTAGCAGTAGTAACCCTGACAGCGGGAGCAGTACCGAAATTCCAGTTCCGGATTGCTTACGTCGGTCCTGCCGCACACAGTGCACCGATGGGTGTAGGGGGCAGAGGGTTTTGCTGCGGTGGCTTGATAAGATCCGGCGGTGGGGAAGGGGACTGTGCCGGTTTTTTTGCCCGGTTTTTTCTTGAAGAGCCTGCCGGCATTCACCCGCCAGGACATGGGAATCAGATGTTTGACATCCTTGCCAAAGAACAGCAGATAGTTGCCGATTGCCACCAAGGGGAACAGACTGTATGGGAAGAATCCGGCAGCGGTCAGATGAACAACATCTACAAAAGTCAGCACCAGATCCAGCAGACCCAAGATCCATGCTTTTACCGGAATGATATAGAACAGCAGGAAGCGCGTGTCGGGATACATGGTTGCGTAGCCTAAAAACAGACTTAAATTCAAATAGTAGATATCCGCCCAGCCGCCAAAGACCATGGCGTAAATATCCATCAGCAGGATGCCGGTAATGTAAAACAGGTTGAACCGGAACGTGCCCCATGCGTTCTCCATGGCACGCCCCAGGGTGAAATAGCACAATAGACCAATGGCGGTGATCAGTATGTTTCCACCGCTGTACGTAAAGGCGTAGGTAAACAGTCGCCAGATCTGTCCCTGTAAAATAAGCGCCCGGTCAAAACAAAGAACCCGATAAAGGGTGTTGCTGTCATCTACCATGCTCATTACATACACGATGGCGCTGCCAAGCACAATATATAACATCAGATTCGGTATGCCCTTGTTCCGATTCCGGAAGCAAAACCGATCAAATTCATGGCGAAGATTTTTCATGCTGATTCAACTCCTTGTGATAGTGTTACCATCATAACACCTTTCCCATGAAATGTCTATAAAGGAATTATAAACATTTCTCCCGGGAAAAATTCCACGCCCCCCTTGACAAATCTGTATTTTCGTGTAGAATAATGTAGCAACTGCATATAAGCCTTATCAAGAGTGGTGGAGGGAACGGCCCGATGAAACCCGGCAACCTGCTGAGGAATTTTTGATCATAGAATTCTCCTGCGTGGTGCCAAATCCGGCGGCAACGACAGATGAGGATTCGATAGAAGCGCACATCGAATCGTCGGTGTGCGGTTTTTATTTTGAGAAGGAGCGAAAAATATGGAAAAAAGACTGTTTAATTCTGAATTTGTAACCTGCGGACAACCCGATAAAGTGGCGGATGCCATTTCCGATGCTATTTTGGATGCTTGCCTTGCGCAGGATCCCAATTCCCGGGTGGCTTGCGAGACCACGGTTACTACCAATTTCTGCCTGATCTGCGGCGAGATCACCACCAAGGCGGTGGTGGATTACGAGGCGATTGCCCGTGAGGTGATTGCTTCCATCGGCTATACCAACCCTGCGGACAATTTTGCGGCTGATACCGTGGAGATCCTCTGCAAGGTCCACACCCAGTCTGCGGATATTGCGCTGGGCACCAACGATGAAGTGGGCGGCGCCGGTGATCAGGGCATGATGTTCGGGGGCGCTTGCACCCAGACCCCTGAGCTGATGCCTTTGCCCGCGGCGTTGGCAAGAGCGTTGTCTAACCGCTTGACCCAGTGCGTGGAGAGCAACGATCTGCTTCGCCCCGACGGCAAGACCCAGGTGTCTGTGGAGTTCGACGAGGCAGGAAAGGTGATCGGCATTGATACCGTGGTGGTGTCCATTATGCACAGCGCCGATTTTGAAATGGGTGAGCTGCGCCGTTATATCCGGGAGGGTGTCATCGCTCCGGTGCTGAAACAGTACGGCTTTGATGTGGACAAGGTTGCCCATATCCATATTAACCCCACCGGTAATTTCGTGATTGGCGGGCCTAACGGCGATACGGGCCTCACCGGCAGAAAGATCATTGTGGATACTTATGGCGGTTACTTCTCCCACGGCGGCGGCGCTTTTTCCGGCAAGGACCCCACCAAGGTGGACCGTTCCGGCGCGTATATGGCGCGGTATATGGCAAAGAATCTGGTGGCAGCAGGACTTGCGGAGCAGGTGGAGGTGCAGCTTGCCTATGCCATTGGTGTGGCAGAGCCTGTCTCTGTCCGTGTGAACAGCTACGGCACCGGTAAGATCACGGATGAGGAAATGGTAGCCTTGCTGCGGAAAAATTGTGATCTGACCCCCGGCGGCATTATCCGCAAATTGGACCTGCGCTGTCCCATTTACAGTCAGACCGCCCGCAACGGTCACTTCGGTGCGGAGAATCTGCCTTGGGAGCAGCTTGATCTGGCAGAAACTTTGAAAAAAGCATTGTAAGAATGAAGCAAAAAGGAGCGTGCAAACACTCCTTTTTGTTGTTATTGCGAGCCAGTGCGTACATTGGCGTGGCAATCTATGGTGTGAGTGTTAATTTGTCTGTTTTGTAGATGTATGTTGAAAGGGACTCGATATGCATTTTCGTCATGTATATATTAAAATCGTTCTGATTTCACAGCCTTATGGCTGCGCTCTCAGAACGATGGACTCTCCCACGGGCTAAAAATTGCTCGCCAGCTCTCAATTTTTACACCAGTGTG
>JBGVON010000091.1:0-32735 GCA_045126495.1 Faecousia sp. | reverse complement strand
CAGTTTTTTGAAAAAAGGAAGAGGGAGCCCCATCGAAAAGGGTCGCGGGAAAGAAAAATTGCATTGCTACTTGATTTCCATGGTGGGTTTTGGTATCCTAGTGGGCGTATATGCAGCAGTATCGAAGTGGTCATAACGGGGCTGACTCGAAATCAGTTTGCGGGCAACCGCACGTGGGTTCGAATCCCACCGTCTCCGCCAAATAAGAAAACCATCCCAACGGGGATGGTTTTCTTATTTTAGAGAAAAGGGATTCGAACATTTTGTATGCAACTGTCCGGTGGACAGTTGCCGGCGACGGCTCGACGGAGCCGAACAATTATTTTCACCAGCGGTGAAAATGTAAACGAATCCCACCGTCTCCGCCAACAAAAAAGCCTAATTTGTCTACCAGACAAATTAGGCTTTTTTGAATGATGTTTGCCTTCGGCAAATGATGTCGTTTCACTAATGATGACGGCTACGCCTAATGTTGTCGCTTCGCTAATGTATTGGGCAAACATCGCATCATTGCGACCAAAGGGAGCAACATCATTATGCGAAGCATAACATCATATCACCGAAGGTGATGCATCATTGAAACAGGGTGCGTTTTATGATATAATTAATAAAAGGAGGCGATTATGTGAAGGGAAACAAACTCGCAGAACTGTCGATGGAATTCTCTGTGGATATTATAAATCTTGTTAAGTATTTGAAATCTAACCACGAATCTATCATCTCTAACCAAATCGGCAGAAGCGGCACAAGTATCGGTGCGAATATTCACGAAGCGCAATACGCGCAGGGTAAGAAAGATTTTATTTCCAAACTTGAAATTGCCTTGAAAGAAGCGAGCGAAACAGGCTATTGGCTTGAATTGCTACGTAAGACCAACTACATTGACGAACAATCGTATAAAGCACTTTCTGCCAAATGCACATCTTTACGTGTAATGTTGATTGCATCCTGCCGAACGGCAAAGGAGAATGCAAAATGAAAAGATTTCTGTGTTGTTTTATTTGTATAGTATTGATGCTTTCTTTTGCAGGCTGTGATTCCAACGATAATACCCCTATACTTTCTGGCAGTTATTATGCTGTTGGCGATTACGAGGAAATGTTGACACCATATCTATGGGTGGATACAAACACGAATGAGTTTTTCTTTGGTGCAGGAGTCATAGTATCATATGTAGAATACGGTACATACGAGGTAGAGAATGGAACAATCATCGCTACTTCGCAAAGCACAATTTTTGAATTTGAGATTAAGAATAAGAACACCCTTGTAATGATTAACAATGGGGATAATGACTTCTTCAAAATTCCTATCAACACGCAATTTGTATATAGCGAAGACTTAAAGTAGTTACGCTACTTTTAGTTTTTTTACCCCAACTTATACACCTTTTAGTCGTTCTTTCGCAAATAAGAAAACCATCCCATCGGGGATGGTTTTTTAACAGCCTGAGACAGCGGACATGAAAAGGTGTCTAATTTGCTTTATTGTACTTGCAATCCGGTTGAAAAAAAGCTATTATAAGATATATACAAAAATAAGGAGCGAATGCACATGGAATACAGAGTTTTAGGAAAAACCGGGTTGCGGATCTCCCGGCTGGGTTTTGGCGGTATTCCCATTCAGAAGATCGACGCGGATGGCACGAAAGCACTCATGCAAAAGCTTCTGGCAGAGGGCGTGAATTATATTGACACCGCCCGGGCTTATACGGTCAGTGAGGAATATTTGGGCTATGCCTTGGAGGGCATCCGGGATCAGTTTGTCCTTGCCACCAAGAGCATGGCGCGGACTAAGGATGCCATGGCCCAGGATATTGAGACCAGCCTGCAAAAGCTTCGCACCGATTACATTGATCTTTACCAGATTCACAATCCCAATGCCAAGGATTTGGAGCAGGTGCTGGCCCCCGGAGGCGCATTGGAGGCGTTGCAGGAGGCAAAACAAGCGGGCAAGATCGGTCATATCGGCATTACCCTTCACTCTGTGGACCTGTTCCGGCAGGCGGTGGAATTTAATTGGGTGGAGACCATCATGTTCCCCTACAATATCGTGGAGACTCAGGGACAGGAACTGATCGCTCGGTGCGGGGAGAAGAATATTGGATTTATCTGCATGAAACCCTTGGCAGGCGGCGCTATTGAGGATGGAGAGATCGCCCTGCGGTTTGTGGTGAGCAATCCCAATGTGACGGTGGTGATCCCCGGCATGGCTGCTTTGGAGGAAGTTGACCAGAATGTGAAAACCGTCTCCAATATTGCGCCTTTGACTGATGCGGAGCAGGAGAAGATCCAAAAAGTCCGGAATCTGCTGGGCACCAATTTCTGCCGCCGCTGCAACTACTGCGCCCCCTGCGCCGCAGGGATCAATATTCCAATGGTTTTCCTGATCGAGGGCTATTATAGCCGTTATCATCTGACGGATTGGGCCCTTGGTCGGTACGAAGGTCTTGCAAAGACCGCGGCCGATTGCATCGGTTGCGGTGTCTGCGAGGATCGCTGCCCCTACCATCTGCCCATTCGGGAAATGATGAAAAATACCGTAAAAGTCTTTGGAAAATAATAAAAATGCCGTGTCTTTCGACACGGCATTTTTCGTTGATCAGATTTCCAGATCCAGTTGGGAGATCACGCTTGCGCAGCGCTTACACAGACCGTTTTCGTCAGCTTCGGTGGAGTGCATCCAGCAGCGGGGGCACTTCTCGCCCCGGGCCTCGGTGATACCCACGGTCAGACCGGGCAGGTTTGCGCCGGTACCGGTGGTAGCGCCTGCGGGGATTGCTTCCCAGTCGCAGGAGGAGACAATGAAGATCTCAGCCAGATTCAGACCCTGGCAGGCTGCCTTCAACTGCCCGTCCTGGGCATCCAGACTGACGTGGGCTTCCAATGCCTTGCCGATCCGCTTATCAGCACGGGCAAGTTCCAGAACACCGTTCACATCCTGACGGAGCTTCATGACGGTGTCCCACTTTGCCATGGTATCGGCATCCAGCAGGTATGCGTCGAAGGATTCGGGCATCTGGTTCAGCAGGACGTTTCTGCTGTCATCGGTATCCCGGTGGGGCATTGCCTGCCAGATTTCGTCACAGGTGAAGGCGAGAATGGGGGCAAACAGCTTTGCCAGAGCGTCCACGATCATAAACAGAGCAGACTGGGCGGAGCGACGGCGCTGACCATTCGGCAGCTCGCAGTACAACCGGTCCTTGATGATGTCCAGATAGAAGGAGGACAGCTCTACCACGCAGAAATCGTTGATGATGTGGGAGACCACGTGGAATTCATAGCCATCATAAGCCTTCTTTACAGCAGCAGTCAGTTCATTCAGCTTGGTGATAGCCCACTTATCCAGTTCTTCCATATCAGCGGGAGCCACCAGATTATTGGGATCAAACTCGTTCAGGTTGCCCAGACAGTACCGGGCGGTGTTACGGAATTTCAGATAGTTCTGGGCGATCTGCTTGAAGATCTCCTTGGAGCAGCGGACATCTGCATGGTAATCGGAGGATGCCGCCCACAGACGGACGATATCCGCGCCAAAATCCTTAATGAGGTCAGCAGGATCTACACCGTTGCCCAGACTCTTGTGCATGGCGCGGCCCTGTCCATCCACCACCCAGCCGTGGGTCAGCACCTGCTTGAAGGGAGCGCCCTTGTCCAGCGCGCCGACGGAAGTCAGCAGACTGGACTGGAACCAACCGCGGTACTGGTCCGCGCCTTCCAGATAGACATCCGCAGGCCATAGTTCCGGTGTGCGATGCATCAGGTCGGCGTAGTGGGTAGAACCGGAGTCGAACCAGCAGTCCAGGGTGTCGGTCTCTTTGTCAAAGGCCTTGCCGCCGCAGTGGGGGCAGGTGAAATCATCGGGTACCAGCTCCATGGCTTCCTTTTCGAACCATACATTGGAGCCGTGCTCATCAAACAGAGCAGAAATTTTGGCGATGGACTCAGTTGTGGAGACAGGTTTTCCGCAGTCCTTGCAATAGAATACAGGAATGGGCAGACCCCAGCGGCGCTGACGGCTGATACACCAGTCGGCGCGCTCCCGGATCATGCTCACCATGCGGTCACCGCCCCAGCCGGGGAACCACTGCACATTCTCAATGGCTTCCACTGCCTGATCCTTAAAGGATTCCACGGAGCAGAACCACTGGGGGGTTGCCCGGAAAATAACGGGTTTCTTACAGCGGTCATGGTGGGGATAGGAGTGCATGATCTCCTCGGAAGCAAACAGCGCGCCGCTTTCCTTCATGTCTGCAAGGATAATGGGATTACTTTCTTCGGTTTTGAGACCTGCATACTTGCCGGCGTAGTCGGTGTGACGGCCGTAGTCATCCACGGGAACCACCAGCTCCATGCCGTAGCGCATACAGGTTTGATAGTCGTCAGCGCCGAAGCCGGGAGCAGTGTGGACACAGCCGGTACCGCTGTCCATGGTGACGTATTCTGCATTTACTAAACGGCTGGTCTTGTCCAGGAAGGGGTGCTTTGCCAGCATATTTTCGAAGAACTGACCGGTGAAGGTGGCGAGAATCTGGTAGCTGGTATAGCCACCGATACCCATGACCTTTTCGCACAGCGCCTCTGCAATGATATAGGTCTCGTCGCTGTAATCAGGCTTCACCAGCACGTAGGTATCTCTGGGGTGCAGGCAGATGGCCATATTGCCGGGGAGGGTCCAGATGGTGGTGGTCCAGATGACGAAGAAGATCTTTTCATTGCTGAATTCACCCAGCTTGCCCAGATCATCCTCCATAGCGAACTTCACGTACACAGAGGTACAGGGATCGTCCTTGTACTCGATATCCGCTTCGGCAACGGCGGTGGCGCAGAAGGGGCACCATGTGACGGGCTTCAAGCCCTTGTAAATGTAGCCCTTGTCAAACATTCTGCCAAAGACCTTGACTTCCTGTGCCTCAAAGTGCTTGTCCATGGTGCGATAAGGATGCGCCCAATCGCCAACTACGCCCAGACGGCGGAAACCTGCCATCTGCTTTTGAATAAAGTCCTCGGCAAATTCCTCGCAAGCTTTGCGGAATTCGGGGACGGACATATCCTTGTTGAGCTTCTTTTTGGAATTTTCAATGGCGCGCTCAATGGGCAGACCGTGGTTATCCCAGCCGGGGGTGTAAGGGGTGTAGAAGCCCATCATGGCATGGCTGCGGATGATGAAGTCCTTCAATGTCTTATTCAGGGCGTGACCCATGTGGATGTAGCCGTTGGAGAAGGGAGGGCCATCGTGGAGAACGAAGGGGGGCAGATCCTTGTTCTTTTCCAGCAGCAGATCATAGAGCTTCTGCTCGTTCCACCGTTCCAGCATGCCCGGTTCCCGGGCAGGCAGACCGGCCTTCATAGGGAAGTCTGTCTTAGGGGTGATAATGGTATTTTTGTATTCCATTGGATTGTTACCTCCATATAATATTTGAATTGAAAATGGAAAATTGTATTCGTAGGGGCAAGCGTTGCTCGTCCACTTTAAGACCTTAGACTGGCGTGGCAATCTCCCGATATAATGCCATAAAACAAAGAAAATGCCTTTGTCTCTTTTGTAAGAGACAAAGGCATCATAACCTCTGCGGTACCACTCTTGTTCCGGAAAATCCGGCGCTCATATGCACGGTATCGGGTGCGTCCGGTGCAGCCTACTGGATTCGGTGCACTGCTCAAAGGGGATACAGAAAATACTTTCCCGCTGCCTTGCACCTACCGGCAGCTCTCTGGTGGAAATGATATTTCCTGCCTGTCCTTATCATCGCATTGGATATTTAGTGCTTAGTGGGATCGTAGTTCCGACCAAACTGCAAGTTGGAGAACTTGCCGGTGGTGGTTTCTACGGTGGGGTGCTTGGGCTCGGCGGTGGGGATGCTGGTATCCGCGGAACCTACCAGCGCCTGCAAGGTAGCGGAGATCTCATCGGCAACGGCATCGGTCTCGGTTTTTTCCTTGCTTTCAGCCTTCTGGGTCTGGGCAGGGGTGCTCACCGGGAGGTTTGCTTCCTTGATGCGGTCAAGGGCATTGATGCAGGCTGCAATCTCCTCTTTCAGCGCTTCAATCTTTTCGCAGGCAGCCTTGCGGGCCTCTTCTACCCGGGCTTCCTCTGCGGCGATCATGGCGTCAGCATTCTTGGAACTTTCCAAGGCAGCAGCATTTGCATCGCCCAGCATCTGGGCGCATTTTGCCTCCGCCTCTTTCACCATCAGATCACAGGTCTTCTGTGCGTTTACGATGGCATCTTTCATGCTGGCTTCGTTGTTGCGGTACTCTTCCAGCTTGCTGACCAAAACCTTCATCTTGCTTTTCAGCAGGGCATTTTCCTTGTAGAGGGTTTTGTAATCCTCGGTCAGAGGAAACAGCAGTTCATCCACAGACTGCATATCGTAACCACCGAAGGTGGCACGGCTAAAAGAAATCTGTTCGATCTGTTGAGGTGTAAACATAATGTATCCTTTCTATCCGTTATCAGAAGAAGCTGTCGGTCTCTACCTGAATGCTTTCCAGATCACCGACAACGTCCATGTTGTGGGGGCAGAACAGATAAGTAGACTGGGCGACTTTCTTGACACTGCCGTCCAAGGCGTATACACTGCCGGACAGGAAATCTACCACCCGGCGGGTCAAAGACTTATCCACATTTTCCATGTTCAGGATAACAGCCTTTCTTCTGCGGAGCTCGTCCGCAGCTTTGGCGGCATCGTCCAGAGTCTTGGCGTGGAATAGAACCACTTCCTGCTTGCCGGAACTCATGTTCAGCACCTGACCGCTGAAACCGGCAGGTGCGGCAGGGGCAGGCTCCGTCTCCTGTGCGACGGAAGCAAAGGGGTTGGGGCGACGACCGCTGCGGGGGGCGGCTTCCTGAACATCTTCTTCGTAGCTGTCCATCTCTTCGTCGTAATCGTCGTAGTCCTCATCGGAGTAGGGCTGGGCAAACTTCTTTACATTGTCCCAAAAACTCATATATCTATATCCTCCTGTTATGTTCACGTACCGGAATTCCGGCGCGAAACGTTTAATAGCCCCGGGCGCCGAAGATGGCAGTGCCTACACGGATCATCGTGCTGCCGCAGGCGATGGCATCTGCAAAATCGTCAGACATACCCATGGACAATATATTGACAAATACATTATCGTATTTTTTTTCCGTTATGTCAACAGAAAGGTTGTACATTTTTTGAAAAAATTTGTGATTATCTGTGGAATTTTGGCAAATTGGGGGGATTGTCATGAATCCAAGTACCCGAATTGCAGGAAAATCACCCATTTTGGAAAGTACGGCATCCATCTCTTCCAACAGAAAACCGGACTTGCTGTCTTCTTTTGCAATATTGATTTCCAAGAGAATGTCCTGCACGATTCTTTGACGGGCAGCTTCCTTGTGGACGGCTTCCAAAAGCCGCATGGAGTCGATGCTGTGGATCAGACTGACCTTTCCTACCATCTGTTTAACCTTGTTGGTCTGCAAGTGGCCGATGAAGTGCACAGGGGCGCCGGCGTAGGCATCCTGGGCCTGCTTGGTGGTCAACTCCTGCACCCGGTTCTCCCCGCAGCAGTCCACACCGGCGGCGATGGCAGCCCGGACGGCGTCGGCATCGTTCATCTTGGTGGCGGCGCACAGGAGGATATCTTTGGGATCTCTTCCTGCGGCAAGGGCGGCTTTTTTCATTTCCTCTTTGATACGGGCAACGTTTTCAGCTATGGACATTGTACTTCCTTCTTTCTTTCTAACGCGCAAAAAGACGGCGAAGCATCGCTCCGCCGTCTTTTTGTGAGACTGAATATCAGTCTGCTGCTTTTACCGGCTTCATTGGGGCAAGGGTGGAGATGGCATGCTTGTAGATCATCTGCTGCTTGCCGTCGCTGACCAGTACCACCACGAAACTGTCATAGCCTGTGATGGTGCCCCGGAGCTGAAAGCCATTCATCAAAAACAGTGTCACGGGGATCTTGTCCCGCCGCACCTCTTTGAGAATCGCTTCCTGTAAATTGATGGTTTCAGACATTATGTACGCCTTCTTTCTTTTGGGATACATAAAGCTTACCATTTTTCACTTGTCAAATTCCGTTATAATCTGTCGCGCTTTTGCAAGAATTTGCGCGGTGCCGTCATTTTCTTCCCGGCGGAGCCAGTGGATGGCGGGATTCCGTCGAAACCAGGTCAGCTGCCGCTTGGCGTACTTCCGGGAGGATTGCTGTACTAAGGCGGTGGCGGTGTCCATGGAGCAGCGGCCTTGGAGCACGTCCACAAATTCCTTGTAGCCGATGGCCTGCATGGCGGTCGCCTTTTCCGGCACGCCTTCATTTAGCAGGCTTTGGATCTCCTCCATAAGCCCCTGTTCCAGCATCACTTCCACCCGGCGGTCGATCCGATCATACAAGGTAGCGCGGTCTGCATCCTCCAAGGCAAACCACAGCGGGTCGAACCGAGGGGGCAGCAATTGGGTCTTGCGGTTGTGCTCTGTGATGGTTTCGCCGGTTTCTAAATAGACCTCCATAGCGCGGATGATCCGTTTCTGATCAGACGGGTGCAGCCGCTCTGCCGATTCCGGGTCTACCTTGCAGAGCATTTCAATGACCGCTTGAATGCCTTTTTCTGCGGCAAGCTGTTCCAGCTCCTCCCGACGACCGGTGGAGGGAACGGGGGCGAAATCATTGCCCCGGATGAGGGCATCCATATACAGACCCGTACCGCCTACCACAATGGCGGTCTTTCCCCGGGCGAGGATATCTTCCACAATAGGCGTTGCCATCCGGCAGTACTTTCCAACGGAAAAATCTTCCCAGGGCTCTGCCACTGACAGCATATAGTGGGGGATTCCTGCCTGTTCTTCCGGGGTAGGCTTGGCGGTGCCAATGTTCATGCGCTTATATACCTGCATGGAGTCGCAGGATATGATCTCGCCCCCCAATTCCTTTGCCAATGCGATGGACAGGGCGGTTTTACCGGAAGCGGTAGGCCCGGCAATACAAATTAGATTCTTCATTCCGATTCACTTCCAGAAATATTGTGTCCGCAACGGGGACAAAAGTTGGGAAGCAATAACTGTCTTCTGCCCATAAGCCCGTATCCGCAGTTGGGACAGCGGATCGTCCATGATAAGATCACACCAATGGCGATAATACCAATGCCGATCCACATAAAAAGCCGGGAAGTAAGGGCGCCCAGCCATGTAAGACCGATACCAAGGATAGATAATCCAAGGGAAATGAAATAACGCATATATAGATCGTTCTTCATAGGCACCTTCCTTAACTCCGCTTAAATTGCTTTTCCAGCTGCTTTTTGCTCAGGGTAATGCAGATGGGTCTGCCGTGGGGACAGTGTTTCAGATCCTCCCGGCTCAGCACCTGTTCAGCAAGCTTCATAAGCTCTTGCTGACTGCTGACCCAGCCTGCCTTGATGGCAGCTTTGCAGGCAACGGTGTGGAGCATCTCATCCCGGACGGTATCCCGGCGTTCTTTTCTGCCGGTGAGCAGATCTGCTGCCAGCAGTTCTAAGGCATCTGCCGCCTGTGTACTGTCCAGATCCATGGGAATCTGCCGGATCAGCACAGTGTTTTCGCCAAACTCCTGCACTTCAAAGCCCAGCTCTTCCAGAAGCGACTGATTGTCCAGCAAAATGGCAACACAGTCGGGGTTCATCCGGTGGGCGATGGGGGACAGCAGGGTCTGGGCAGAGATAGCCTCTTGATTGGCTTTCAGCTTTTCAAAGAGGATCCGTTCATGGGCGGCGTGCTTGTCAATCAGATAAGCCTCATCTTCCCGTTCTACGATAATATAGCTGTTGTACAGTTCTCCCACAAACCGCCATGGCGTGTCCGTGGGCATGGCGGGGATCGCTACCTGCTCCGGCTCTTGGGGCAGGGGATCGGGGATGTGGATGGGCGCGGGGGTGGGTTGGGGAAGGATCACCTGTTCCCGCACAAGGGGCTGCGCCGTCTGTTCCACCGCCGCTGCGGTGGCGGCGGCAGCCAGGGCAGAGGGCTTGGGCGCATCTTTTACCGCAGCGGAAAAGGCGCGGAATTCCTGGGTATTCATAGTGCGGAAGAAATTCTCCTGCTTGGGGGCAGGCTTTTCTGCCACAGGGGGCGCAGGGTTGGGCCTGAATTGCATCTGCGGCCGGTCAGGGGCTTTGTTGAGCGCCCCGAGGACACCGTAATGTATGCAGTCAAAGACCGCTTTTTCGTTTAAGAATTTTACCTCTGTTTTGGCAGGGTGGACGTTGACATCCACAGTATTTGCCGGCACGTTTAAGTGCAAAACGCAGGCGGGGAATTTACCCCCCATGATCTGGTTGCGGTAGGCTTCTTCCAATGCGGCAATGAGCAGCCGGGACTTTACCGGCCGTCCGTTGACGAAGAAGGTTTGCAGCGCTCTGCTGGGACGGGCATCGGTGGGCTTGGATACATAGCCTGTCAGGGTAAAGACATCCCATTTGCTTTCAAGAGGCACCATCTTGCCGCAATCTCTGCCGTAAACGCAATAGACCGCTGCCTCCAAGCTTCCGGTGCCGGGGGTGGACAGGACTTCTTTGCCGTCTTTTAAAAAACGGAAAGCTACCTCCGGGTGGGCCAGCGCTTGCTGCTGCACCGCGGCAGTGATTCGGCTACCCTCTACGGTGTCGGACTTCATGAATTTCATCCGGGCAGGGGTGTTGAAAAACAGATCCCGGACGATGATGGTAGTACCCTCGGGGCAACCTGCTTCGGATTCGTCCGTTATATTGCCTGCTTCCAAGGAAAGACTTACGCCGCTGATAGCGCCGGGAGTTTTGGTCAGCAGATCAATGCGGCTGACGGAGGCAATGGCAGCCAGAGCTTCACCCCGGAAACCCATGGTGGCGATGGCGGCAAGGTCCTCAGCGGTTTTCAGCTTGGAGGTGGCGTGGCGCAGAAATGCGGTGCGGGCATCCTCCGGCTGCATACCGCAGCCATTGTCCGTCACCCGCAGGAAGGTCATACCACCGTCCCGGATCTCTAAGGTAACTTGGGTAGCGCCTGCATCCACGGCGTTTTCCAGCAGTTCCTTTACCACGGAGGCGGGCCGTTCTACCACCTCGCCGGCGGCGATTAAATTGGCAACGTGGGGAGAAAGTTGAATGATTTTAGACATAGAATCACCTCAAAGCGGCAATGCCGATTTGGTTAATGGTAATGTGCATAAGAATTGGCGCAGCGATGGTATCGGACTGTTCGTATGCCCAGCAGAGGGCAGCGCCCGCCGGCAGATACTGGACAAAGCAGAGCGCCAGTGTACCAAAGTCGTACAGCCCCACATATCCCATTACGTGGATGGAGGAAAACACGGCCATGGACAGGGCGTAGGCGAGGAAACGGTTTTTGCTGTGCAGTCCCTGAAAGAGCAGTCCTCTGTACAGAAGCTCTTCGTAGACCGGCACCAGAAATACCGTGGCAATGGCGATCAGCGCGCTGTATTCTTGGGTAAGAGCGCCAATGGCAGCATCGTTTACATTGGAAAATGCGGGGTCGATCCACAAAATCCCCTTGGAAAGCAGGATATTCGCCACTTGGTACAGCAAAAAGCCCAGTCCCGCAAAACGCAGGCAGCGCCATGGGGTATTGGCGGCAAGGATAATGGATTTCCTCAGAAAACGGCGAAAGATCACTGCTGTACAGAGGAAATTTACGGCAAAGAAGAGGAGGTTGATCACCGCTTCCGACAGGGGACGGGGGAGCAGATCGTTGCAAAACACAAGAAAGAAGGGCAGCGCAAACATGCTGATGAGCAGATAGCTCCACCCCAGCAGGGTCTCCCGGCGTGTCATGGAAATAGAAAGCTTCATATTACTCCAACATTTTTTTTAGCTTATACAGTTCGTTCATGGCTTCAATGGGGGTCAGGGTCTCCACACTGATACCTTCCAGCGCGGCGCAGACCTGTTGGCTGCGAAGATCCAGCATACTGATCTGATCGTCCTCGGGTTCTGCCCGAACCACCTTGGGTTGGGGTTTGCCTTCGGTTTCCAGCTCCTGCAAGATCTGCCGGGCGCGGGTGATGACGGCAGCGGGCAGTCCTGCCAGTTTTGCCACCTCCACACCGAAACTGTCGTCGGTAGCGCCGGGAATGATCTTTCGCAGGAAGATCATTTTGTCGCCCCGCTTTTTCACGGCGATATTGTAATTTTTAATGCCCGGAAGCTGATCTTCAATGACACTCAGCTCGTGGTAATGGGTGGCAAAGAGGGTCTTTGCGCCCAGTTGCCGGGGATTGGCGGCGTATTCCAGCACCGCCCGGGCAATGGCCATACCGTCGTAGGTAGAAGTGCCTCTGCCGATCTCGTCCAGGATCAGCAGGCTCTTGGAGGTGGCATACTTCAAAATATTCGCCATTTCTGCCATCTCCACCATAAAGGTGGACTGTCCGGAGGCAAGATCGTCGGAAGCGCCGATCCGGGTAAAGATCCGGTCTACAATGCCGATGCGGGCAGCTTTTGCCGGTACGAAAGAACCCATCTGCGCCATAAGGACGATCAGCGCCACCTGCCGCATGTAGGTGGATTTACCTGCCATATTAGGTCCGGTGATGATGCTGACCAGGTTATCTCCTGTATCAAGCATAGTGTCATTGGGAACGAACAGGGTATCTTTCAGGACCTTTTCCACAACGGGATGGCGACCTTCGGTGATGGAAATGGTATTGTCCGGGGTGATCTCCGGGCGGCAGTAGTTGTTTTTCACCGCCACCGTTGCCAGACTGCACAGGGTATCCACCACACCCACCGCCGCAGCGGTGGTCTGCACCCGGACGGATTGGGCAGCCAGATGCTCCCGCAGCTGATTGAACAACTGATATTCCAGCGCGGTGCAGCGCTCCTTAGCAGTGAGGACCTGTTCTTCCAGCTCCTTTAATTCGGGGGTAATGTACCGTTCGTTGTTGGTGAGGGTCTGGCGGCGGATATAGTGGTCCGGCACTTGATTTACAAAGGATTTGGATACCTCTATGTAATAGCCGAACACCCGGTTGTAGTTGACCCGCAGGGTGCGGATGCCGGTCTTTTCCCGTTCCGATGCCTCAATGGAGGCCATGATGCCGGCGCCGCCTTCCATAATGTCCTGCAAGCGGTCCACTTCTGCGTTGGCGCCTTTGCGGATAATACCGCCCTCCCGCACCGTCAGGGGCGGCTTGTCGGTGATGGTATGCTCAATGAGATTGGCGCAGTCTGTCAGAGGATCAATGGCATCAGCAAGCTTTTTGAGCAACGGAGATTTTACTTGCTGTAAGCACCGCTTGATATCGGGCAGCGCCCGCAGACCGGTGGCAAGGCCCAACAGATCCCGGCAGTTGACAGTGCCGGTGACGATCCGGGTCATGACCCGTTCCAGATCGGTGATGTCCTTTAAGGCGTTTTCCAGTTCCCCCCGGAATACGGTGTCCTGCACCAATTCCTCCACGGCGTTCTGGCGGCTGATGATCTCCGCCACGTCCAGCAGAGGCTTTTCCAGCCAGCTGCGCAGCAGTCTGCCGCCCATGGGGGTGCGGGTCTTGTCTATGACCCACAAAAGCGTACCCTTCTTGTCTTTGACCCGGAGGGTCTCCTCCAATTCCAGATTTCGACGGGCATCCAAGTCCAGCTCCATAAATTTGCCGGTGGTGTAATATTGTAATTGCCGGATGTGGGCAAGGTCATTTTTTTGCAGTTGTTTCAGAAGATTCAGCAGACTGCCCGCAGCTACAATGCCTTCCGGCAGACCGGTAAGTCCCAGCTGCATAATGGACTGACCGAAATGCTGCTCCAAGGCTTCTGTTGCGGCATCGGTCTGAAATTGTTCCGGTTTTCCTTCGTCTATGCAACAGCGCAGCCGGAGGGTAAGGGCATCGCTCAGCAGGTCGCAGTGGGCAGCTTTGCCGTAACGGATCACTTCCGAGGGAGCGAATCTGCCCAGCTCCGAAGCGGCGGAGGGGGCATCAGCGCATACGGTCACATAGAAAGCGCCGGTGGACACATCGCAGAAGGCAAGGCCCAGCCGTTCCTCCTCGCCGTATACGCAGCCCATGTAGTTGTTGCGTCCTTCTTCCAGCATGCAGCTTTCTGTGACAGAACCCGGGGTGACGATCCGGGTCACCTCCCGCTGGACGATACCCTTTGCCTGGGCAGGATCTTCTGTCTGTTCGCAGATGGCAACCTTATACCCCTTCTGCACCAGCCGGGCGATGTAGGAATCCACACTGTGATAGGGCACGCCGCACATGGGTGACTGTTCTTCTTCGGGCTTATTCCGGTCCCGGGTGGTCAGCGTCAGATCCAGTTCCTTGGAGGCAAGGCGGGCATCATCGTCAAACATTTCATAGAAATCGCCCAGCCGGAAGAAGAGAATGCAGTCCTGATTGCTTTCCTTGATATCGTAATACTGACGCCGCATGGGGGTCATTTCTTTTGCCATGGTATCTCAGTCCTTTTCTGTAAGTTCGCCGGTGAGGCTCCAAGTGGTGGCGCCGGTGATGGTGACGGGAGCGAAAGTGCCGATACGGGCGGGATCGCCTATAAGTCGGACCAATCTGCCGCCTTCCGTGCGGGCAGTGAGAAAATCCTTGTCAGTGCCGTCGATAAGGCACCGGAGGGTCTTGCCAACGTATGCATTGTGGAGCTTTTCGGAAATGCCGTTTTGTACGGCGCACAGCCGGTCAAACCGGCGGTTTTTATCTTGCTTGGGCGTGGGATCCTCCATCTTGGCGGCAGGTGTACCGGGACGAGGGGAGAAGATGAAGGTAAAGAGGGAATCGTAGCACACCTCTTCAATCAAAGAGATGGTTTCCCCAAATTCTTCTTCTGTTTCTCCCGGGAAGCCCACGATCACATCGGAGGTCAGTACCAGATCCGGCATCACCGATTTGGCGTAACGGACCTTTTCCAGATAGGTTTCCCGGTCATAATGGCGGTTCATGGCCTTTAACACCCGGGAAGAACCGGATTGGAAGGGCAGGTGCAGCTGCTTGGCGATTTTGGGATGGGCAGCCATGGTGTCAAAGAGCTTTTGGGAAGCGTCTCTGGGATGGCTGGTCATAAAGCGGATCAGAAAATCTCCGTCAAGCTCTGCAATCTGCGCCAGCAGGTCTGCGAAATCTATGGTCTGTTCCAGATCTTTGCCGTAGGAGTTTACATTCTGACCCAGCAGGGTGATGTCCTTTACGCCGCTGTCCACCAATGCCTTGCACTCGGCAAGGATGTCCTCGGGCTTTCGGCTTCGCTCACGACCCCGGACATAGGGTACAATGCAGTAGGTACAGAAATTGTTGCAGCCGTACATGATGGATACCCATGCTTTTAAGGTGTTATCCCTATGGTGGGGCAGTCCTTCGGCAATGGAGCCGGGCTGATCTTCGGTAAAGAAGGTTCGTTTGCCGGTCAGCAGTACGCGGCTTAAAAGCTCCGGAAACTGCCACAGGTGGTGGGTGGAGAACACACCGTCCACATGGGGATAGCTGTTTTTGATGCGATTGACCACCTGCTCCTGACCTGCCATACAGCCGCACAGGAAGATCTTCTGACCGGGATGGCGGCGCTTGGTGTGGGTCAATGCGCCCAGATTGCCAAAGACCCGCTGCTCCGCGTGTTCCCGGATGGCGCAGGTGTTCATTACCACCACATCAGCGCCCTCGGCGCAGCCGGTAATGGCATAGCCGCTTTCCATCAAAAGTCCCCGGATCTGTTCGGAATCCGCTTCATTCTGCTGACAGCCGTAGGTCTCCACATAGGCGGTGGGCGTGATGCCTCGACTGTGCCAGTATGCTTTTATTTGATTGCAGAAAGCAAGCTGGGCATCCAGCTGCTCCCGGGTGATAACGGTGGTTTTCTCCTTCATGGGACGGCTCCTTGCAGTTATAAATTCTCAATTTAAAATAATAACATTTTTCTTGCTCTTTTGCAAGGTGCAGAATAGAATTTTACAGGATTGTTAACATTTTGGAAACTGCTTGCATTTATGAGGGAAACATGGTAAAGTATATGGGAATTGGCCTGGTAACAGGAGAAAGAGGAACGTTTATGAAATGTAAATTCTGCTTTGCGGAGATTGAACAGGATGTTACGGTCTGCCCTGTATGCGGCAAGGACCTGACAGAGCAACCGGAGGAAATCACCGCAGAAGAAGCCGTAGTTGCGGAAGCTGCCGAGGAATTGCCGGCAGAAGAAGCGCCTGTTGCGGAAAAGAAAAAGGGCAAAGGCTGGAAAATCGCTCTGGCGGTAACGGGTCTTGTGGTGCTGGCATTGGTGCTGACCGGTGTGGTGCTGCATTTTATGGGCCTGTCCCAGACGGTTCTGCGCACCGTGGGAATCGGCGTTGAAAATGATATTTTCCGCAAGCTCTCCTATACCGTATCGGATACCAAAGCGGAGAATAAGTCCGATGTGGTGGTTGCCACCGTGGGAGATATGACCCTCACCAACGGCGAGCTGCAAGCGCACTACTGGATGAGTGTCTATGATTTTCTGGAATATTATGGTTACTATCTGAGCTATATCGGCATAGATACTAACAAGTCCTTTGATGAGCAGATCCAGAATCAAGAGACAGGTATGACCTATCAGCAGTGGTTCCTGGAAAACGCATTGGAAAGCTGGCGCCGGTATGCCACCTTGGTGCAGCTGTCCAAAGAAGCTGGTTATACATTGTCTGAGAGCCAGCAGGAGAGCATAGATGCTTTGCCTGAGAATTTGAAATCCTTGGCAAGTGAGTACGGCTACACAGATTTGGAAGCCTTTATTGACAAGGAATTCTTCCCCGGCTGCTCACTGGACGCCTATGTTAGCTACAATAACATCAGCTATCAGGCTATGTGCTATTATGATACGCTGTATGAATCCTTCCTCCCCACCCAGGACGAGATCGACGCTTACTATGCCGCCCATGAAGCGGAATTTATAGAGAATAAGCTGTCCAAGGAAGACGGTGATTACTACAATGTGCGTCACATCCTGATCCCTGTTGAGGGTGGTACCGAAGCCGATGACGGCAGCATTGTGTATTCCGATGCTGATTGGGAAGCTTGCCGTGCCAAAGCGCAAAAAATGCTGGATGATTTTCTGGCAGGGGATGCCACCGAGAGCGCTTTTGCAGAACTGGCAACGAACAATTCTGCTGATCCCGGATCTGCTTCCAATGGCGGTTTGTATGAAAACCTTACCAAGGGCGAAGCTTTTATTGAGGGCTTTAAGAATTGGTATCTGGAAGAGGGCAGAAAGAAGGGCGACACCGGTCTTGTAAAGAATACGGAAAGCTCCACCCAGGGCTATCATATCATGTACTTCTCCGGCAACAAACCCATCTGGGAACAGGAGACCAAGACTGCGATCCTTTCTGAAAGGACCAGCAATTTCCTGGAAGAAGCAGAGGCAAAATGGCCCATGGAGGTCAATTACAATAAGATCGTTCTGGGTTATATAGATCTAAACCAAGAAAAAGCATCTTAAAAAAATATCCCGGTGTGCCGTACATCCGTACAGCACGCCGGGTTTTTCTTATACTTCCATGATCACAGGCAGGATCATAGGATTGCGCTTGGTGGTTTTGAACAGATAGCCGCTCAGATCGTTTTTAATGGTTGTTTTCAGGGTTGCCCAATCCCGGATGCGCTTACGACCGCAGCGGTCAATGGCTTCCAGAACCACGTTTCGCAGTTCTTCCATCAGTTCCTCGGACTCTTTGACGTAGATAAAGCCTCTGGTAATAATGTCCGGACCGGAGATCAGCGCGCCGTCCTGAGCGCTGATGTTGATGCATACCACGATCATGCCGTCTTGGGCCAGATGCTTTCTGTCCCGCAGGACCACACTGCCCACATCGCCTACGCCGGTGCCGTCCACAAAGACCTTGCCTGCGGGGACGGTGCCGTTTTGCTTGCAGGTCTTACCTGTCAGTTCGAAGACAGCGCCGATCTCGCCGACGCGTACATTTTTGGGCGCCAATCCCATGGTAACCGCCAGCTTGCCGTGGATCTGTAAGTGCCGCTGCTCGCCGTGAACAGGGATGAAGAACCTGGGCTTGCAAAGGGCGTGAATGATCTTCAATTCCTCCTGACAGGCGTGGCCGGATACGTGAAGACCTTCGCTCTTTTCGTATACCACTTCCGCGCCTTTGCGGTAAAGCTCGTTGATGATCCGGGAGACCGCCTTTTCGTTGCCGGGAATGGCAGAGGCGGAGATGATGATCCGGTCACCGGACTGAATGTCCACCTGTTTGTGGGTGGAGAAAGCCATGCGGTACAGGGCAGACATATTCTCACCCTGAGAGCCGGTGGATACGATGACTACCTTGTTTTTGGGCAGACTTTTGGTGGCGCCCAAATCTACCAAAGTGCCTGCGGGGATTTTCAGATATCCCAGCTCCTGGGCAACTTTCAGCATGTTCTCCATGCTTCGGCCGGTTACAGCCACTTTCCTGCCGTACCGGTGGGCGGTGGCAAGGACGGCTTGCAGCCGGTGCATATTGGAGGCAAAGGTGGTGACGATGATCCGGTTGTCACAGTTTTTGAACTGCCGGTCAAGTCCCTCTGCCACCACACTTTCGCTGGGGGTGTAGCCGGGGCGTTCCACGTTGGTGGAATCTGCCAGCAGCGCCAGCACGCCCTCGTTGCCCAGCTGACCAAACCGGGTCAGATCCGTCATGCCGTCTTTGGCAGTGGGGTCGATCTTGAAGTCACCGGTCATGACAATGGTGCCCACCGGGGTGCGGATGGCGAAAGCCACGGCATCGGCGATAGAGTGATTGACGTGGATGAATTCCACGCTGAAACAGCCTGCTTTCACCACGTCGCCGGGCTTGTGGGTGATGAGCTTGACCTTGTCAGCAAGTCTGTGTTCTTCCAGTTTCAGTTTGATAAGACCGTTGGTCATGGCAGTGCCGTGAATGGGACAGTTCACCTGCTGCATACAGTAGGGGATAGAACCGATGTGGTCTTCATGCCCGTGGGTGATGAACATACCCCGCAGCTTTTTTGCGTTCTGGACAAGATAGGTAAAGTCGGGGATCACCAGATCCACGCCGTACATCTCTTCATCGGGAAAGCCAACGCCGCAGTCCACCACGATCATATCTCTGCCGTATTCCAAAACGGTGATGTTCTTTCCGATCTCGTCCAAACCGCCCAAGGGGATGATTTTCAGTTTTTCAGCCAATTTGTATAGAACTCCTTTCAAATGACGACATAACAAGCAGGCAGCCGCATGTGCTTTTCTTCTGGCCCTGAATCGCCGGAAAAGCTACAAAAACGCCCGCAAAGAATGTGCAGTTAAATCATTTGCACGGGCCTGTCCGCCCGGTGCTGATAAACATAGTATAACACAGTTTGCGCCTGTTGTATACATTTATTTTCCTGTCGGAAAAATATACCTCCCAAAATGAAAATCATGGTTGCACCTTTCTCGGGGATTTGTTATAATATAAAGAATACAAGACTATTTTGGACAGTATACCCATTTTGCAAGGAGGTAATGCCATTGAATAAGAAGTTGGGGAAATTGCTAAGACCCAATATGGGTGTGTATTTTACAATTCTTTTAGGCTTTGCCGTGGTAACAGCGCTGTTTCAGCAATATGTCCTTGCGGGTATTGAACTGTGCGCTCTGGCAGCGGGGGTCACGTGGTATCTTTTGCTCCGCGCCAATCGCAGAAAGCAGCTGAGAATCTTTTTGGAAAAGGCAATGGATGCCCAGTCCGGTGTGCAGGGGCAGAAGCCGCCCTTTGCTATGGTGTCTGTGCGCCTGTCCGACGGGGGCATCGTCTATGCCAACGATCCCTTTGTTCACCTGACCGGTTTTAACGATACCATGGCAGAACGGAATATTGCCGATATCCTGCCGGGTTTTGACCTGCAATGGATCCTTGCCGGCAAGACGGAGTATCCCTATGACGTAAAACTGTCGAAACGCCGTTACCGGGTGTACGGTACTTCCGTACAGACCGGGGACACCCAGGAAGCCCAGTTGGCCGTCCTGTATTTTGCGGATCTGACGGAACTGTACCTTGTGCGGGATGAGTACATTCGCTCCCGTCCGGTGGTGTCCATCATTCTGGTGGACAACTATGAGGAACTGACCAAAAACCTCACTGAGGGCGCGACTTCCAAGCTCAATGGTAAGATCAACGATGCCATCGCCCAGTGGACGGAGGGGTATCACGGATTGCTTCGCCGCTTGGAGCGAAACCGTTATTTGTTTGTTTTTGAAAAGCGGGATCTGAATAATGCCATCGATGATAAGTTCTCCCTTTTGGAGGATGTCCATGCCATTACCAACCCATCCGGCTTGGCGGCGTCCATCTCCTTCGGATTGGGCGTAGAGGGGGAGACCTTTGAAGAGGGCTATCAATTTGCCTCCCTTGCCATTGAAATGGCGCTGAGCCGGGGCGGCGATCAGGCGGTGGTGAAAGACCGGCTGAACTTCAATTTCTACGGCGGACGCAACAAAGAAGCAGAGCAGCGGAGCAAGGTCCGCTCCCGGGTTACCGCCAATTCCTTAATGGAACTGATGGATCAGAGCAGCCATGTGCTGATCATGGGTCATAAAAATGCGGATCTGGATGCCATCGGCGCGGCGCTGGGCATTTGCTGTATGTGCCGGAAAAAGGGTAGACAGGCACACATCGTCATGGATGTGCAGAATAACATGGCGCCGGAATTTGTCCGGGAAATCATGCAGATACCTGCCTACGCCAACGTGTTTATTACCGGGCAGGATGCCCTGCTTTTGTGCGATAACCGCACCACTTTGGTGGTGGTGGATACCAACCGTCCGGATCAGGTGGAGTACAAAAGCCTGTTGGAAACGGTGCCCAGAATCTGCATTGTGGATCATCACCGCCGGGCTGCGGACTATATTAAGCCTGTGGTGGTGAACCTCCACGAGCCCTACGCCTCTTCCGCCTCGGAACTGGTGACGGAGCTTTTGCAGTATGCGGTGGAGCTGGACGATGTGCTGCCCATTGAGGCAAAGGCGCTGATGGCGGGTATTTTCCTGGACACTAAGAGCTTCAATATCCGCACCGGCGAGCGCACCTTTGAGGCTGCTGCGTTCCTGCGGCAGATGGGCGCGGATACGGTGGAAGTGAAAAAGCTTTTGCAGAACGATTTTGAAGCCACCATGGAAAAGTATGACATTATCAAAACTGCGCGGCTTTACCGGGAAGAACTGGCGATTGCGGTGTTGGAGCAATCCACCTCCCGGGTGCTGGCGTCTCAGGCGGCAGACGAACTGTTGGACATCTGCGGCATCACCGGATCCTTTGTGATCTATCCTGACGGGGAACGGGTGATGATCTCCGCCCGATCCATCGGTAAAGCCAATGTGCAGGTGATTCTGGAACCTTTGGGCGGCGGCGGCAATACGGCCACTGCCGGCGCGCAGATCTCGGAAAGTACCCCCAAAGAGGTGCTGGACAGACTGGTAGCATCCATTGATCAATTTTACGAAGAGTGAGGATATAAAAATGAAAGTGATTTTGTTGCAGGACGTGAAGGGCAAGGGCAAAAAGGGCCAGATGCTGGAAATTTCCGACGGTTACGCAAGAAATTTTCTGCTGCCCAGAAAGCTGGCTGTGGAAGCCACCCCCGATGCCGTCAACACCATGCGTATGAATGACAAGGCAGCTGCGGAAAAGGCAGCCAAGGAGCGGGCAGAGGCGCTGGAAGTCTCCAAGAAGCTGCGGGCTATGACGGTGACTGTCACTGCCAAGGGCGGCGGCGCAGGCAAGCTGTTCGGCTCTGTTACCAGTCAGGAAATTGCCGATGCCTTGAAGGCGCAGTCCGGCATTGTCATTGACAAGCGGAAGCTGGTCCTGTCCGACCCCATCAAGAATGTGGGAACGTATACCGTCCAGTGCAAGCTGGGCTATGAAATCACCGCGCCTTTGACGGTGAAGATTGTGGAAGCATAAAAAGAAAGGAGACAGGGACATGGATACTGAACTGATTGCCAGACAACTCCCCCATTCCTTGGAGGCAGAGCAGGCAGTGCTGGGTTCTATCCTGATCGACAGCCGGTGCTTGACCGACGTGATCGGACTTGTTCGCCCGGAGGACTTCTATTTGCAGCAGAACCGGGAAATTTACGAAACTGTATATACCATGTTCAACTTCTCCCAGACCATTGACCCGGTAACCGTGCTGGATAAGATGCGGGAGCTGGGCGTCCATCACGACAATTCCCGGGATTACATCTTGCAGCTGATGGAGATTACCCCCACCGCAGCCAATGCGGTGCAGTATGCCAATATCGTCCGGGATAAGGCGATGCTGCGGGCGCTGTCGGACGCGTCCACCGAGATCCATCAGTTGGTGCAGGAGCAGGTGGGTACCACCTCGGAGATCCTGGAAGTGGCGGAGAAAAAGATTTACAGTATCCGCAAGGGAGAACGGGGGGATTCTCTGGAACCCATCGGCGTGACCCTCCACAAGGTCTTTGACCATCTGACTGAGTTGAGCCAGTCCGATTCCGCGATTCCCGGCATGTCCACCGGTATGCGGGATCTGGATAAGAAGATCAACGGTCTGAATAAGTCTGACCTTCTTTTGGTGGCAGCCCGTCCTGCCATGGGTAAGTCTGCATTTGCCCTGAATCTTGCCCTGAATGTGGCGAAAAAGTACAATAAGACCGTGGCGATCTTCAATTTGGAAATGTCCCGGGAGCAGCTTGCCATGCGTCTTTTGGCCATCGAAAGCTTTGTGGACGGTCAAAAAATGGCTACCGGTAAGCTCACCGAGGAAGAATGGAGCAAGCTGAGTATGGCGTCGGTGGCGTTGAGCCAGACAGATATCCGGATCGACGACAATCCCTCCATCACCGTGGCGGAAATGAACGCCAAGTGCCGCCGGGTGGAGAATCTGGGCATGGTGGTTATCGACTACTTGCAGCTGATGAATGGCTCCGGCTACGGCAAAGGCAGCGGCGACAGCCGTGTGAATGTGGTCAGCGATATTTCCCGTTCCTTGAAGATCATGGCGAAAGAGCTGAACGTGCCGGTGATCTGTTTGAGTCAGCTTTCCCGTGGACCGGAAAGCCGCACGGACAAGCGTCCCATGCTGTCAGACCTGCGGGAATCCGGTGCCATCGAGCAGGATGCAGATGAGGTCCTGTTCCTGTACCGGGATGAGTATTATAATGAAAACTCCGAGGAAAAGGGCGTTGCTGAGTGCATCGTATCCAAAAACCGCCATGGCGAGGTGGGCACGGTGAAGCTCCAATGGATCCCGCAGTATCAGACCTTTACCGATCGGGAGTGGAAGCATGCTGAATAAGCTGACGGCGTTTCTGGGTCAGCACCGGATGCTCTGCCCCGGAGATCAGGTGGTCTGCGCTGTCTCCGGCGGTGCGGATTCCATGGCGCTGCTGTGGGCCATGTACCTTTTGCGGGATAAGCTGCAAATTACTCTTTCTGCCGCTCATTTCAATCATGGCTTGCGGGGGGAGGAATCTCAGCGGGATGAAGCCTTTGTGCGGGATTTTTGCGCCGGTTACGGCATCCCTTTTTATGCAGGCGGCGGACAGGTCATCCCTGGCAAGAAAGGTTTGGAGGCGGCGGCGCGGGAGGCAAGATACGCTTTTTTGAAGCGCTTTCCCGGCAAGATCGCAACTGCCCATACCGCCGATGACAATGCAGAGACGATCCTCATGCATCTGGTGCGGGGTACGGGGCTTACGGGCCTTGGGGGGATCACCCCGGTTAACGGACAGTTGATCCGCCCCATGCTGGGCATTACCCGGGATGAGGTGCTGGCGTTTTTGCGGGAATACAGCATTCCTTTTGTGGAGGACAGCTCCAACGCCGGCGATGATTTTCTCCGCAATCGCATAAGGCATCATGTGATGCCCCTGTTGCGGCAGGAGAATCCCTCTTTGTCCCAAAACCTCTCTGCCATGGCCGGTCGGCTGCGGCAGGATGCACAGACGTTGCATGCTCTGGCGCGGGACAGTATGACCAACAGTGTTTCCCGGCTTCGGAAAATGTCTCCAAGCATCCGCAGTCGGGTATTGACTTGTTTGCTGGAAGATGCAGGGGTGCCGGAACCGGAGGCAAGACATATTGCGGCTATGGAAAAGTTGGTGTTTTCCGAAAATCCTTCGGCAGAAGCTTCTTTTCCTAAGGGTGTGACCTTCGGTCGGTGTTATGATGTTTTGCAGCTCCGGGAAGTTACTGAAACGCCAAAAACCCGGGAACTGATCTGCCCGGGGGTGACGGAATTGCCGGGGATGCAGATTCTGTGCAGTCCAAATGATGGCCCGTCATATACGATAGATTCTTTCCCGGTTACCTTTCAAGGAAAACCGGTGGTGCGGCCGAGACAGGCAGGGGATACCCTGCGCTTGGCAGGCGGTACAAAAAGCTTGAAAAAATTGCTGATCGACCGAAAAATCCCGGCATCCCGGCGGGATGTGATCCCTGTGATCGCAGACGATGGGGGTGTCCTGGCGGTTGTCGGGATCGGCGCCAATTTAGACAGGATCTGTACCGGATGCGAAGGGGTACGGATTCAGATCAAATACCTGTAAATAGAGAAAAGGGAGGCTTTTTGCGTGGAAAAGAATATTCAAAAGGTACTGCTCAGCGAAGCGCAGATCCAGGAAAAAGTGATGGAGCTGGCAGGCTTGCTGACGGAAGAATATGCCGATAAGAACCCTGTTTTTGTGGGTGTATTGAAGGGTGTTGTGATCTTCTTTGCGGATATGGTCCGTAAGATGAACTTTCCCTGTGAGATTGACTTTATGTGCATTTCCTCTTATGGCGGTGCCACCACCACCGGCAATGTGGTGGTGAAAAAGGATATCTCTGCGGATATCAAGGGTCGCCACGTGGTGATCTTGGAGGATATTTACGATACCGGCAATTCTCTGACCTTTGTACGGGATTACCTTTTGGGTAAAGAACCGGCATCCTTGAAGATTTGCACCCTTTTGGATAAACCGGAGCGGCGGAAGCCGGGTGTTACCTTGAAGCCTGAATATGTGGGCTTTACCATCCCTAATGAATTTGTGGTGGGTTACGGTCTGGATTTTAACGAACAGTACCGGAATCTGCCGTATATCGGCGTTTTGAAGCCGGAAGCTTATGAGAAATAAGGAGAACCGCAAGCATTGAAAAATCGTAAAGTTATTACCGTTGTTATATATGTAGCCATCCTGGTTTTGGCATTTTCCTGGATGCTGGGTCTGTTTGGAGTGGGGGCGAAGGATGTGCCCTATTCCCAGGTGATTGCCCTGTTTGAGCAGAATCAGGTCAAGCGCTTTACCGTATCGGGGGATGTGATCACCATGGAACTTCACGCCCCTGTTGACGGCAAGGATAAGCTTACCGGTGTGCTGGCAGACCCAGAGGGTTTCCGGCAGGATATGTGGCCCGTTTTGCAGGAGCAGTCCAAGTCCGGCGTGCTGGAAAGCTATGACTTTATTGCAGGGAAAAAGACCACGCCTTATGATTTTATTCTGCCTATTATTCTGGCAGGCCTTGTGATCTTACTGATCTGGATGTTTGTCATGAGCAGAGCCAATCAGAATAATCCCATGGCAAACTTTGGCAAGGCACGCACCGGTCACGGTCAGCCCAAGGGCAAGAAGATCACCTTTGATGACGTGGCAGGTGTGGATGAGGAGAAAGCCGAGTTGCAGGAGGTAGTGGACTTCCTGCGAAATCCCAAGAAGTTTACAGATATCGGCGCTAAGATTCCCCACGGCGTTCTTCTTGCCGGCGCGCCCGGTACCGGTAAGACCCTCCTTGCCAAGGCGGTGGCAGGGGAGGCAGGGGTGGAATTTCTGTCTATTTCCGGTTCGGATTTTATGGAAATGTACGTGGGTGTCGGTGCCAGCCGCGTTCGCGATTTGTTTGAGCAGGCGAAAAAGATTGCTCCGGCAATTATCTTTATCGATGAGATCGACGCGGTGGGCCGTAAGCGCGGCACCGGTCTTGGGGGCGGTCACGATGAGCGTGAGCAGACACTGAACCAGCTGCTGGTGGAGATGGATGGCTTCGGCAGAACGGAGGGTGTTATCGTGCTGGCAGCCACCAACCGTCCGGACATTCTGGACCCGGCGCTGCTGCGCCCCGGTCGGTTTGACCGGCAGATTTATGTGCATACCCCCGATGCCAAGGGCAGAGAGGATATTTTGAAGGTCCACGCCAAGGATAAGCGGCTGGATGCTTCTGTCTCCTTGAAAACCGTAGCGCTGGCTACCGCCGGTTTTACCGGCGCAGATTTGAGCAACCTGCTCAATGAAGCTGCTATTTTGGCGGCGAGAGCGGATCGTCCGGTGCTGACCATGGAGGATTTGAATGAAGCTATGATGAAGATTCTGGCAGGACCGGAGAAGCGAAGCCGTGTCCGTCTGCAAAAGGATCTGAAAATCACCGCCGTCCATGAGGCTGGCCACGCCGTGGCGATGTACAGTCTGCCCACCCATGACCCGGTCCATCATATCTCCATTATTCCCAGAGGACAGGCGCTGGGTCTGACCTGGACCACGCCCAAAGAGGACAGCGACCATCTGACCCGCAACGAGATGTACGAGCGGATCGTGGGTCTGCTGGGCGGTCGCGCGGCTGAGGAACTGTTCTTGAAGGATATTTCCACCGGCGCTTCCAACGATATCGACCGGGCTACCAAGCTGGCGCGGGACATGGTGGCAAGATACGGCATGTGCGAAAGCCTGGGTACGGTATCCTATACCGGCGGTGAGGAACTGTTCATCGGTCGGGATTATGAGAAGGTAAAGGGCTATTCCGAGAAGGTCGCCGGCACCATTGACGATGAAGTGAAAGCGCTGGTTGACCGCGCCTATGATCACTGCAAGCAGATCCTCTCCCGGGATGCAGAGAAAATGAAGCAGGTGGTATCCTTCCTGTTGGAAAACGAAACCATGACAGGCGCACAGTTTGCCAACTGCATGGCAGGTAAGGAAATCGGCCAGGCAGAGAAATCCACCTTATTTGATAACGTAAAAACCGAAGAGTAATAAAACCGAGCCTGTCTGCCGACAGGCTCGGTTTTTGTGAAGTTTACAGTACATACAGGAAAATCGCCACAAATTGCAGCAAGCTCCCCAGCACCACAAAAAGGTGAAAAACCGAGTGAAACCATTTCCGCTTGGCGCCGATGCCGTATAGAATTGCTCCTACGGTGTAGACGATTCCACCACTCAATAACCACAAAAACCCGGGCGTGGTCAGCAGTCGGATGGCCAGCGGCAGAAAGAAAATAATTCCCCAGCCCATGGCAATATAGCAGATCATGGAGAAAATGTTGTACTTTTTCAGATCAATGGCAGTCAAGGTTGCCGCCAAGATCCCCAATCCCCATTCCATACCCAGAAGCCACCAGCCTACCCCGGGACATACCGGTACAAAAGCAGATAGCAGAATGGGCGTATATGTGCCGCTGATGAGGAAGTAAATGGTGCAGTGGTCCATGACCTGCATGACCTTTTTACCCATGCCGGGACGCAGTCCGTGATAGATGCTGGACATGGCATAAAGGACGATCATGGTGCCGCCGTAAACAGACGAACCCACGATGCCTAAGGTGTTACCGTTCCATGCCGCTTTGAGTACACACAGGGCAAGGGCGATTATCCCCAATCCCCCGCCCACAATGTGGGTCACCATGTTCATGATCTCTTCGCCCCGGGAGTAGTCCGGCAGACACCGTTGCCGTAGTTTGGTGCGTTTTGCCATAGAATCACCGCCTTTATGAGATGTTATCATCATACCCGACAGAGATGGTGAAGTCACCCTACTGCCGATATTTCGTTCTCCACCGCCGGAAGAGAGAAAGTTCTCTTTGGAGTAGAGTGGTAGAATTTGCAAAGTTCGACAGGGAGAGGGGGATAAAACAAGAAAGACATGTGCATGTTGCACAAAAACCGCAGGCGTTTTTCTGCACCGTTACAGACTGTTTACAATAAATTTTAATGCTTATTGAGAAAATGTATGCTATAATGTTAATAGCGGCAGTAAGGCCGCCGAACCTCTGCTGTAAAGGAGCCATCATGGATAACATTTTGTTTTTCTTAACTCCGAAGGCAATGTGCGCCTTCGTGTATGATGATTATACTGTTCGTCAGGCATTGGAGAAAATGGAATCAGCCGGGTACGCGGCGTTACCAATTCTGAATAAAAGAGGCGAGTATCGAGGCACGTTGACCGAGGGTGACTTGCTGTGGGCGCTGAAAAATATGTGCTATATGGATATGCGTCAGGCAGAAGCCCGGCGGATCATGGAGATCACCCGCCGAAAGGATAATGTGCCGGTCCGTGTCACAACGGATATGCAGGATCTTGTCCGGCGGGCAAGCGGACAGAACTTTGTGCCGGTGGTGGACGATAAAGATGCTTTTATCGGCATCGTGACCAGAAGCGCCATTATCAAATACTGTTCCCGGCAGTTGTTTCCGGAAGACTGATACATAAAAAGGAAGCGTTTTTCAGTGGTTGAAAAATGCTTCCTTTTTTGATAAAATAGAGAAAATCGATCCCCGGAGGAAAATTATGAACGATGAAATGTTAAAGCAATTGCTGGGTAAGAACATTGCGTCCTACCGTAAGGGCCATGGGCTGACCCAGGCAGGGCTTGCGGAAAAATTGAATTATTCGGATAAAGCGGTGTCCAAATGGGAGCGGGGAGAGTCCATCCCCGATGTGCTGACCCTGGTGCAGCTTGCTGATCTGTTTGACATTAGCGTAAACGATCTTTTGTGTGACCCCAACCGTCTGCCAGAGCATACCGGTGTGGTGGTGGGCAAGATGGAAAAGGCAGTGGAAAAGACCCTGAAACGCAAGGCGGATAAGCTGAGCATTCTGGGATTAAGCTCTCTGCTTGTGTGGTTTGTGGCACTGTTGAGCTTTGTGATTGTGTCCTCTTTGGGTATTCCCAAAAGCTGGGTGGCATTTGTTTATGCCATTCCCATTGATGCCATCGTGATGCTGAGCCTGCGGTCAGCTTGGCGGGATTTCAGATGGAATAAGACCCTGGTCTCCATTATTATGTGGGGAAGTCTCATGAGCCTGTATCTGTCACTGCTGATCTTTGCAGACGTCCATATCTGGAAATTGTTCTTGCTGGGTATACCCGGGCAGTTGGCGATCTTTTTGTGGTTCCATATGCTCCGCAAAGCGCCTAAGGAGGAGCAAAATGGATAAAACAGAGCTGCGCCGGGCGATACGGGAGCAGAAACGCGCCATGTCGGAGGCGGAGATCCTTCGCCGCAGCAATAAGCTGGCAGAGCTGTTTTTTGCTTCCCGGTACTATCAGCAAGCCAAGACAATTTATGGCTACCTGCCCTATAATCAGGAAGTGCGCACAGTGCCCATTTTGGAGCGCGCCTTGCAGGATGGTAAACGGGTAGCCGTCCCCAAAGTGTATGGGGATACTATGGCGTTTATTTTCATGGAGGACCTGAATAAGACGGAAAAGAGCAGCATGGGAATCCCGGAGCCGGTGGCAGACGGACCTGTGGCAGAGGACAGTACCGCCTTGGTGCTGATGCCCGGCCTTGCCTTTACCAAAACCGGTGACAGAATGGGTTACGGCGGCGGTTTTTATGACCGCTTTTTGTCGCAAGAACCCAACCACCCCACCGTAGCGCTGTGTTACGATTTTCAAATTTTGGAAAGCTTGCCCACAGAGGAATTTGACGTTCCTGTGGACCTGGTCCTGTGGGCATAAAAAAACCGGAGGAAGGATTATGCATATCCCCACAGTCACCACAGACCGGTTGGAGATCCTGCCTTTTGGGCAGGCGTTGACAGCGGCAAACACCCCCAGCCGGGAGTACGATGTGGCACAATGGCTCTATGTTCCAAACTTTTACGGAGAATACCGGTACATATTGGGCACCCGGGGGAAGAACCCTCTGATCTGCATTGGCATCAACCCCTCTACCGCAAAACCGGGTGAGCTGGACAATACTTTAAAATCTGTGGAGCGGATCGCCCACGGTAACGGCTTTGATAGTTTTATCATGTTCAATGTCTATGCCCAAAGGGCCACCGATCCGGATACTATGGAGAAGACCTGCAATTTGCGGCTGCATGGAGAGAATCTGGAAGCCTTCCGCTATGTGCTTTCTATCTCTCAAAAGCCTGCGGTGTGGGCAGCATGGGGCACGATTATTGAAAAACGGGATTATTTGCCCCGTTGTTTGGCGGATATGCTGGCGGTGGGTAAGGAATACGGCGCCGGCTGGTACTGCGCAGGACCTACCAGTAAAAAGGGTCATCCCCATCATCCGCTGTACTTGCGCAAGGATGAGAAACTCCGTCTCTTTGATGTGGATACTTATCTAAAAAGCTTGTAAAGGGAGAACTGTATGGAAAACGAGTGCGAGACCTGTTGGTACTACGATTACGACGAAGAGTACGATGAATACTACTGCAAAATGGATCTGGATGAGGATGAAGTGTACCGCCTGTATACCAATCCCAAACCCCGCTGTCCCTATTATCGGCAAGGGGACGATTATACGCTGGCAAGGAGACAGTAAATGAAACGATTGTTGTTGATTGTGCTGGCAGCGCTGCTGCTGGCAGGCTGCGGCGGCAGGAAAAATCCATCGCCCGAGGATTCCGGCGATACCTCCCAGACAGAAGAAACTTTGGGTCTGTACATACCCGGAAGCTCCGTGGAGCAGCAATCCGGGGGCGCTGTGCGGGCATACGGTTTGGAGGACGATACTTATTTTGACATTTCCGCAATGGGCTCTCACCTGCTGGTTTTGGGACAGAAGGGTTTGACGGTGCTAAGTGGTGAGCAGGGAACGGTGACGGCGACATTGAAAACCGATGAAATCCGGCCTAACTCTGTTACAGATATCGCAGCCACCGGTTTTGCCTATTATCTGCCCAATTCCCGACAGGTGGTGGTGCTGAATCCCCAACTGCAAAAGGTCACACAGGTGGAGCTTCCCAAGGAGATCGTGGATAATCCCTGTATCAGCATTGTGAAAAATGAAGTGTTTTATTCCACGGGTTCAGAAATTCGGGCGCTGAATATGACCACCGGCATCTCCCGGTTGATCCGTCAGCAAACCACAGTGAGCCAGTCCCTGTTGGGCGCATACTTTGACGGAACGGTTCTTTTGTGCCGCTTTACAGACGAATCCGGCGGAGAAAGCCGGGCGTTTATCTCCGCAGAGACCGGTCAGACCGTCAGTCCATGTACAGTGGATGTTACCATGCAGACCTATGGGACACAGTATTTTGCCTTTTGGCAGGATGGCACCATGGTGCAGAATGCTTTTGGCGCCAAAGATACGGAATCCAAGAGCCTGCTGACTCCGTATCCCGATGCAGATGCGCAAGGGGGCAGAGCAGCGGTACCCACAGCAAACGGCATGGTGGATCATGCCATGACAGAGGGTGGCTTGGAATTGACCTTTTATGATCTGGCTACCGGCAAATGCACCGCCCAGACGGTACTTCCCGGGGTGCAGTCGCCCATTGCTTTTTATGGGTGGAATAACCGCCTGTGGATGCTGGCGACGGACGGAGAAAAGACCCGCCATGCTTTGTACAGCTGGGATATGAGCGCTACGCCTGTGGAGGATGAAACGGACCATACCGGTCCTGTGTATACTGCTGAAAACCCCAATGCTGAGGGCTTGGCACAATGCCGCACGCTGGCAGATACCTATCAGAAGGATTACGGCGTAAAGATTTTGCTTTGGCAGGATGCGGTGAAGAACGCCGGTAGTTACACCCTTACGCCGGAGCATCATCCTCAGGTGATTCAGAAAATGCTGGAAGAGCTGCAACCTTTGCTGGCGCAGTTCCCGGAGAAATTCCTGCTGAAAACTGTGGAGGCAGGTTGGATTCGCATTTGCCTGGTGCGGGATACCGGTACAGATGCCCAGTGGGTGCAGTTCTGGGATAAGAAGGATTGTTGGGTAATCTTATCTGCCCGGGCGGATATTGTCCCTGCAATGCTGCAAGCCATGGCATACGGCGTTGACAGTCACGTGCTGGGCAACAGCCGTGAATTTGACAACTGGACGGATCTGAACCCCGAGGGCTTTGAATACAGCTACAAGGATACGGCAGAAGGTTATGCAGAGTATCTGGCAGGAGAGACCCGTGCGTTTACCGATGCCAAGGCTATGACCTATCCCTTGGAGGACCGCTGTCGGGTATTCTATCACGCTATGCTTCCGGACAATGCCGCTGTTTTCCAAGCCCCTGTGATGCAGGAAAAGCTTTTGAGACTTTGCACAGGCATTCGGGAGGCATACAGCCTTCAAAAGAAGACAGATACATACCCGTGGGAGCAGTATTTGCAGACCTCCCTTGCTTACGTTCCTCAATAGATCATCCCCCCGGAGCATTGCTCCGGGGGCTCTGCATTTGGAAAAACCTGCTTGCAAAGTGGAGTAAAGCTGATATAATAAGGTAAAATACCCTTACTATTATATAAAAGGAGTGATGCCAGTGTCCGGTGAAAAGGGATTTTTGCGTCTGTGGAAGCGAATTCGAAAAATGCGCTTGCGTACCACCCAAATCATTGCGCTGGTGTTTGCGGGCATTATTCTTTTGGGCGCGGTGCTGCTGACGCTTCCGGTATCCGCCCGGAGCGGTCAGTCTTGCGGATTTTTCCCGGCGCTGTTTACCGCTACTTCCGCTACCTGTGTCACCGGTCTGGTGCTGTTTGACACGTGGAGTCAGTGGAGCGGTTTCGGACAGGCGGTGCTATAGCTGCTCAGTGAGGTGGGTGGTCTGGGCTTTATGTCCGTAGCGGCGTTGGTGATCTTCATGCTGC
>JBGVON010000090.1:0-3445 GCA_045126495.1 Faecousia sp. | reverse complement strand
AATTACGATGAAGTTACTGATGAGGTATCGCAAATTCTCGGACAGGCTGACGCGCTTGCTGCCCATCCTGTACCCGATCCTGTAGTCGCTCCGGAGGCCATAAATGTCACATTGCCGGAAACTGCTGAGCCTTCTGAAAGTGATGAACCCGCTGACGAATCGCCGCAGAGCGATTCCGCTGCAGAAACTGCCGATGGCGATGCTGATGATGACAGTGATGACGTGGACGAAGATGATGAGGACGAAGACGAAGACGATGACGATGATGATTTTGTCTTTACGCGCAAGAAAAAGAACAAGGAAAAGAAAAAGAGTCATTGGCTTCGCAACACCCTCATTATTCTCTTAATTGCCGCACTTTTGGCTGGTGGCTATTGCTTCTACCGTTTCTATTATCTTCAGCCGATTGAAAATCTGACTTTAGAGGGCAGTGAGGATTACCTCAAGGTTTATGTCGAAACAGATGCAGATGAATCTCTTCTGAGTGTCATTTGTACGGATGCAACCAGTAAGAAGATTCCTGCGCCTGTGGTTGACGGTGTTGCGGTCTTCACAGGCTTGTCCCCCGATACGGCCTATACTGTTGAGCTTGAGATCAGCGGCTTCCATAAGCTTACCGGCCCTACTTCCAAGTCTTACTCAACACCTGTTCAAACAAATATCGTTCAGTTTAATGCAATTACAGGCGCTGAATCCGGCAGCGTAATTCTTGGCTTTACTGTTGAGGGTCCTGACTCTGAGCAGTGGAATGTGTATTACGCAGCAAACGGTGGCGAAGAGCGTATGACAGCATTTCCCGGTCACATGGTAACTTTGACCGGTTTGACCTCCGGTGAAGAATACACCTTCCGCCTTGAGCCTGTTTCTGATCTTTACATTGCCGGCGGTAATGAACTGGTATACACACCCAGCGATCCTGTTTATGCTGAGGATGTTGAGATTCTTTTCTGTGCTGACGGTAAGCTTGGTTTGAAGTGGGCAACACCCGAAGGTAAGGATGTTACCGGATGGACTGTCCGTTGCTATAATGAAGCCGAGGGTTACAATCAATCTATCAACACAACGGAAACTACAGCAACGTTTGAGAATTTGGACGATTCCGCCGCCTACAATATCGAGATCATCGCAAATGGTATGAGCCTGGGTCAGCCCGTAACTGTCCCCGAGAACTCCCTGACCGCTTCTAACTTCCAGGCCGATACATCCGATCCTGAAAAGCTGATCTTTACTTGGGACCTCAATCGGGAATTCCCCGCCGACGGCTTGATCCTTACTTATACTGTTGATGGTGTTGAAGCACCCAGTAAGATTACCTGCACAGAGAACTCTGCTGAGGTTCTTATCGTTCCCGAGGGTACATATGAAGTGACCCTTACTGATGTTTCCGGCAGTGCGGTATTCGGTGGTCCTTTCACATACACCGCGGGTAAAGCTCCGGAATTTACCAGGTATTCTATGGATGACAGATCCTTTAGCTTTAGAATGTGCAAGACCCCTTCTAAGGCCGATTGGGATCATTCCGACCTTACTTCCAGCGACTATACCAATACCTTCAGCGCAAATGACAAGGCATCTCTTGTTGGTTTCCTGTCCGGACAGTATTACATGAGTGATACCGTCATTCACGCTGTCTACGCAGCCTATAACGATGCCGGTGAGCTTGTGTGCTTCTCCACCAATTCCGAAACCTGGAGAAAGATGATCTATAAGAACTATTCTGAATTGGACATCCCCACACTTCCCACCGAACCCGGTAAGTACACCTTGAATATTTACTTCAACGGTGCCTATGCAGGTCAGCAAAAATTCACAATTTCCGGTTAATCTCTTAAGGAGGCAGTCAACAGACTGCCTCCTTATTTTACCTATTCCATTCCATGTTGGATTATGGTATAATTGCAGAAAGCATGTAGAAAGCAGGCGATATAATGAAAAGTACCAGCCATCAGCTGCTGGCACAGCATTTAATTGATATATATTTATTTAGCTATTCTTCTTCCTGTAAAAAAGCATTTGCAATGGGCTGTATCCAACCGGATAAAAATCCGACAACATACCTGAAAGGGTCAATACGCAGTCAGTGGCTGCGCGGACATAATTGGGAAAACGCAAGACGCTACATCCGCCGGATTGGAAGGCGTTTAGAACGCAGAAGACATTTTAATGCATCCGCTTTCTACCAGCTGGGCAAACTGATTCATTACACGGCTGATGCTTTTACATATGCGCACAATGACTTTTTTGAGGAAACATTAGCCGATCACAGAGCATACGAGCGCAAACTTCACAAGTATTTGATTGGTTATTTGGATGCTGTTAACGGGCCAGTAGAAGATAATATTCCCTATGATTTATCTGTATATGAATTCATTACCCGAAGTCATAGCCGGTATATTCGTTGCCATCCAGGTGTCCATACGGACGCGCAATATTGTGTTCACGCCTGCAGGCATGTTTTATTTATGCTGTTGCTTGGGAAGGCAGTCCATGATGCATGCTGAGCATATGAATGTCACAAATTTATCTTGCAAAAAATGTAGCATCGTGGTATAGTTAGTTTAACCTTCAGATCAGGAGGCAAATTATGGTCGCGATGATTTCTGCCGCACAGCGTTTTTATAACTACTATTACTTTTTCATTTTTAAAAAGTAATAGCGATTTGTGCTGCAAGGGCCATTGAATCCATACTAGTAATTTTGCTCGCCGCACAGAATCATTTCTGTGCGGTGTTATTTTTAGGGAGATGTGAATTATGATCGCAGTCTTAAAGCACGGTACCACACCTGAACAGATCCAGCATTTGATGACATGGCTGAGGCATATGGATATGGAAGTCCATGTGTCCCACGGCAAGGAGGTTACTATCCTCGGTCTAATCGGAGACACCAGCCGTATTGATATTGAATTGCTCAGTTCTTTGGAAATTGTCTCCAGTGTCAAGCGTGTTTCAGAGCCATTTAAGCAGGCTAACAGAAAATTCCACCCCAATGACACCGTAATTACGGTAAAGGATGTTAAGATAGGCGGTGGAAACTTCGCAATGATTGCCGGACCGTGCTCCGTGGAAAGTGAGGAGCAAATCATTGAAGTTGCTACAGCTGTCAAAAATGCCGGTGCCAATATTCTTCGGGGCGGCGCATATAAGCCGAGAACCTCACCCTACGCTTTTCAGGGCTTGAAGGATGAGGGCCTCCGTCTGCTCGTTGAAGCAAAGAAAGCCACCGGCATGCCGATTATTACTGAAATTATGAACATCCGTACCCTGGAGCTGTTTGAAGATGTAGATATTATTCAGGTTGGTGCCAGAAACATGCAGAACTTCGATATGCTTCAGGAATTGGGCAAGACTAACAAACCAATCCTGCTGAAGCGAGGTCTTGCAAATACGTTGCAGGAGCTTCTGATGAGTGCAGAATACATTATGAGTGAGGGCAATGAGAATAT
>JBGVON010000089.1:0-10658 GCA_045126495.1 Faecousia sp. | reverse complement strand
GATAAAAAGGGCGTGAACCCTTACAGTGATGTGCTCACTGAGGCCCAATTCCGCGAGCTGTTCGGCTCTGTAAAGCACCCCTTTACCGGCATAGACTATATCACCTACTACGGCGAGTTGATCCGGGAATGCGGCGCAGAGGCTGAGATCATTCTGGCAAACGATCCCAGAGCGATCCTGAAATACACCAAGAACGTCCTCAACTGCGACATTCACACCCGTGAGCGCACCAAACGTCTGCTGCGGGCAGCCGGTGTGGAAACGCTCTACGGCATGGACGAGATCATGACCCAAAGCATCAACGGCAGCGGTTACAACGCCCGCTACGGTCTGCTGGGATCCAACAAGTCCACCGAAGATGTTATCAAGCTGTTCCCCAGAGACTGTCAGGATCTGGTGGAAGACATTCAGGCACGTCTGCTGAAAGCGACAGGCAAGCACATGGAAGTCATGGTCTACGGCGACGGCGCTTTCAAGGACCCTGTGGGCAAGATCTGGGAACTGGCTGACCCCGTAGTCTCCCCTGCCTACACCGCAGGTCTGGAAGGCACCCCCAACGAACTGAAACTGAAATATTTGGCAGACAACACCTTTGCAAACCTGTCCGGTGATGCATTGCGGGATGCCATCAAGGATAAGATCCAGCAGAAGGACGGTTCCAGCCTGGTGGGCAACATGGCTTCTCAGGGTACTACCCCCCGCCGTCTGACAGATCTGATCGGCTCTCTGTGCGATCTAACCTCCGGTTCCGGTGATAAGGGCACACCCGTCATCTATATCCAGGGTTATTTCGACAACTACACCAACGACTAATCCAATATACACGCAAAAAAGCGAGCCATCCGGCTCGCTTTTTTCTTATACATTTGCAGGCAACTGGGTTTGCATACCTGTCAGGTGCTCCACATAATTGACCCGGACCGCTGTCAGTTTGCCGTCAGCAAAATCAAATTCGCTGATACCGCAATTACTGCCCCAAGACAGATTCTGCATTTGGGATGCAGATGCGCCGGCAGCCTTCCAAATAGCCGCCCGAACCGGTGTAGCATGGGTAGCCACCACCACACACTTCCCGGGATGGGCATTCCCCACAGACACCAAGCCCTGGAACACCCGGTCTGCCAGTTCCATTACAGATTCGCCGCCCGTACAACGGGCGTTACCTACATCGGACATCCAAAGAGCATAATCCGTCGGATACAGCTTTGACAGATCATCAAAATGGACCCGTTCCCATTCACCACCGTGGATCTCCCGGAATCGGGCATCTGTCACGATGGGTAAACCAAACGCCAGTGCCGTATACTCCGCGGTCTGAAATGCCCGGGGCAAGTCGCTGCTGTACACCGCATCCACAGAATAATTCTGCTTAATATACTCTGCGGTGCGCGCTGCCTGCTTATGTCCCAGTTCCGACAGCGGGTAGCCACTGTGTCCGGTAAATAATCCCGCCACATTTGCCGTGCTCTGCCCATGCCGAATCAGCAGGATCTTAGTGGTCTGCATTCTATTGTTTCCTCTCTGCCTTCTCTACGGCTTCCAAAACCTTGCCCATGGCGTCCGTATTCACGGATTCCATCTGCCCGTTGTCATAGCTTTCTGCCACCTTGGGATCAATGGGCAGCCGCGCCAGCACAGGGATACCAAATTCCGCTGCCACTGCATCCAGCTTGCTCTCACCGAACACGTTGATCCGCTTGCCGCAATCGGGACATTCCAGATAAGCATAATTCTCCACGAAGCCAAGAACGGGAATGTGCATCATATTTGCCATTTTCACTGCCTTGGTAACGATCATGGACACCAGATCCTGAGGACTGGTAACGATCACGATGCCGTCCACCGGCAAACTCTGGAATACAGTCAGAGGTACGTCGCCGGTTCCGGGAGGCATATCCACAAACAGATAGTCCACATCCTCCCAGATCACGTCGGTCCAGAACTGCTTCACCGCGCCGGCGATCACAGGACCGCGCCATACCACCGGGGAGGACGCATCGTCCAGAAGCAGGTTAATAGACATCACCTGGATGCCTGTCTTGGACAGCGCAGGGTACAGACCCTCATCACCTGCGCCCTGACACTCGGTGACACCAAAGGCCGTGGGCGCGGAAGGACCGGTAATATCCGCATCCAGCACGCCAACCCGTTTGCCCTGTCTGGACATGGCGACTGCCAGCATAGCAGTAACGGTGGATTTACCCACACCGCCCTTACCGGACACCACAGCGATTACCTTTTTTACATTGGATTTAGGGTTAGGCTGCGCCAGTAAGCTTTCTTTCTTTCTATCACCGCAGTCCGTACTGCCGCAGGAAGAACAATTTCCACTACATGAACTCATAACCATTTGCTCCTTTTCTTAATCTCGACCTATTATACGGCTGAATTTTTCCACTGTCAACCCTGCGCCTGTTCCCACTGTTCCATCAGTTGCAGCAGTATCATTTCAGCCGTCTCTTTTTCTCCCAGCAGGCGGGTCAGTTCCTGATAATCTGCCGCCGCAACTTCAATGGCTGCATCCAGTTCGGCAATTACGCCCTCCTGCTTCTCGATCTCCCGTTCCAGACGGCGAATCAGCTTTTCATTTTCCTTGGTACCGCCCTTGGGTTTTTCCTTTTTGGGTTTAGGGGCAGCAGCAATTTGGGGTTTCGCCACCGCTTCATGTTCCAAAATGGAGCGGTATTTTTTATAGCCGCAGCGGAAATCCCGGATCTCTCCGTCTTCCAAAAGCCAGATCCGCTCGGCGAACTTCTCGATAAAATACCGGTCGTGGGACACAAACAGCAGCACCCCGTCAAACTCCTCAATGGCTGCCTCCACCCATTCCCGGGAAGCAATATCCAAATGGTTGGTAGGCTCGTCCAGAATCAGAAGATTGATTTTTTCGTCCATCAACATACACAAACGCAGCCGGGACTGCTCGCCGCCGGAGAGATTTCCCACACTTTTGAATACGTCTTCCCCCTGAAACAGGAATGCGCCCAGACGATCCCGCGCCATCTGGGGGGTGCAGTTCTTTTCATAGAGCATGGTGTCGTACAGACTGCGCTCCGGATGGTCAAAGTGGATGATCTGAGGCAGGTAACCCCATTTCACAGTAGGGCCAAACTGGATTTTTCCCTTGCAATCCTCATCGCCCAAGAGGCACTTGATAAAGGTGGATTTTCCGGTGCCGTTGTCGCCCAAAAGAGCGATGCGCTCGCCGCCCTCTACCTTTAACTCCACATTGGAGAACAGGGTGCGTTCCCCAAAGGATTTTTCCACGTTTTTCATCTGGAAAACCACATCGCCGGAAAAATCCTTTTGATTAAAATTCGCTTTCATGGTTTTTTCCGTTTTGGGGCGTTCCGTCTTTTGGATCCGCTCCATGCGGTGCTGAATGGACATGGCGCGGCGGTAGAGGGTGCGGTTATTGATGCCCCAGCCCTTCATCCGCTCCACAGTATAGCCGAGCTGCTTCAATTTTGCCTGTTCCTGCTCATACTGCTTTAACTGCAAATTAAAGCGCGCCTGTTTTTCATCAATATAGAAAGAATAATTGCCAGAATAGAACTCCGCATGACCATCCACGATCTCGATGACTCGCTGGGCAACGGTATCCAAAAAATAACGGTCATGAGAGATAGCAAGGACCGTACCCTTAAAACTGTTAATATATCCTTCCAGCCACTCCACGCTCCGCAGGTCCAAGTGGTTGGTGCGTTCGTCCAGCAGAAGAATGTCCGTCTTTTCCAGCAGCAGCCGGGCAAGATTCACCCGGGTCTTTTCGCCACCGGATAAGCTTGCAAATTCCTGTATTCGCTGCTCCGGGGAAATGCCAAGACCGTTACATATCTTATCCACTTCCACGTCCATCTCATAACCGCCGCCCGCCTGAAAGCGGTTTACCAGCACATCGTATTGTCGAAGCTGCTCCTCCGTTGCGCCCGTTGCCATTTCCTGTTCCAGAATGGTCATCCGCTCCCGGGTCTTGGTGACGGTCTGGAAGGCGGTGCGCAGCACGTCTTCCACGGTGTAACCCGCAGGAAATTTGGGGATCTGGGAAATCAGTCCCAGCCGCTTATGGGGATTAACAAACACCTCGCCGGAATCGTAATCCATCTGCCCTGTGAGGATATTAAACAAGGTGGTCTTGCCGCAGCCGTTTCTGCCCAAAATTGCCACCCGCTCCCCTTCCTGTATATCAAAGGACAGGTCTTCCAGTAGGTTTTCCCCGATGACGAAAAACTTTGTTAAGTTTTTTACCTGAATGTCAATCATGTATCTTCTCCAACCGATAACAGCCTTTGCAGGCCGTCCCGGTCCATTAGTAAATTCAGCGCCTGTAACATAGCGTTGGCGCTCATGTGCGCCGGCAGATCCAGTTTTTTCAGCAGCGCCTGCCGCTTTGCATGGCTGTTTGCGCCGCCGGATAAGCCCAACGTCATAAGATCCTGCTTGGTGATCTGTCCTGCCGGAGAAAGACTTTCCTCCCCTTCCACAGTAGCGCCCGCCTTACGAAGGGCATCTAAGATTACCTGGGGCGACATGCCCTCCACGCCCAATTTCCCTTCCTTGCCCGGGGCGGATTTTCGCCGCTCCTTGCCAAAAACATCAGGAATATAAGCGTGTTTCAATTGGGCAGGCGGTATTGCGCCCTTCAAGAAATTTCGGATCACAAAGCCTGCGCCGTCAGAATCCGTAAACACAATCAAGCCCCGGGTGGCTGCCACTTTCCGCAAAAGAGAAAGCAATGCTTTATCCTTCATAATACCGAAACCGGAAGTTTCCAGTATGGGCGCGTCCACGATCTGAGACAGGGTGTTTTTATCGTACCGCCCCTCCACCACAATGGCTTCCCGAATTTTAATCATGCTTTGCCTCCTGAGAAAGTTGCAGGATCAGCACTTCCAAAAGCCTGTCCGTATCATCATAGGAGGTTTTCATGTTCACATCACATTCCAGCACCAGCCGCGCCGCCGTTTCATAGAAGGCGGCAGAAAACCGTCCGGCTGCGGACATGGTTTTTCTGGCAGGATAGTCAGACAGACCCGTCAATTTCATAAGATCCGCCGCGGTTTTTCCGTTATCCAGCAGGATTTTCGCCGTACCCAAACGGCGGAAATGACCGCCGATCGCGCCCAAGATAGACAGGGGCTCTTGCTGCATTTTGAGCAGCTGCTGCAACTTCACAAGGGCGCCGCCGCAATCCCCCTGCCCCAGCAGGTCCGTCATCTGGAACACCACCGCGTCCAACACAGGCTCTACCACCGCATCAATATCGCTTTTATGGATCGCGTCAGTACCGGAATAAGCGCAGATCTTACTGATTTCACCGGACAATGCCGTCATGGTGCCGCCGGTAATATCAATCAGGTATACACACAGATCCGGGGTGATCCCCTTGCCTGCGGCAGCAAAATGGCGGGTGATCCAGCTGACCAGATCCCGCTGGTTCTGCTTTTGAAATTCCACCAAAACACCCTTGCTGCTCACCGCTTCCCACAGCTTTTTCAGCCGTTTATCTGGCTTAAAGGGTGTCGTCTCATAGGTGAACACCACAGTGCAGTAATCCGGAATATCCGAAAGGATCTCAATAATCTGTTCCCGGTCTGCCTCATTAAACTTAAAAATATCGATCTCATCCACGATCACCATGGTACGCTCCGCCATCATGGGAAGATTCTCCACGCAATCGGCAAAAGTACGCAAATCGAAGGTTTCCACGGTGAGCTTATGAAAATTAAAGGATTCCGTCAGCGGGTCAATGAGAAGCTTCCGCAGCTGTTTCAGATAGTGCTGCAACAAAAAGGTCTCTTCACCGTAGAAAAAGTACAGTCTGGCAGGGGTATTCTGCCGAATGTCCTCTTTCAGCTTTTGAAGCAGATTGGGTTCTTCACTTCTTTTTGCCATGGCTTCACCCCCTGAAAATAATCGTTCCCATTAAGTCTGTGCGGTAGACCTTGCACCCAAACAGATTCAGCCGTTCCAAAGTCTCCTGTGTGGGATGACCGTAGCTATTGTCCGCACCCACGGAGATAATCACGATCTCCGGGCGAGTGGCATTCAGCAATTCCCAGGATGTAGAGGTCCGGGAGCCGTGATGCCCCGCGATTAAAATTTCCAGATCCGGCAGGTCTGTATGCGCCATCAGTTCCTGTTCTCCTGTAAAGGAACGGTCTCCGGTTATCAGTATATCACAATCTGCCGGCTGAAACAAGATACACAGGCTGCTTTCGTTGTCATCCGAAGTGTCGGTTGAGGGATAAATGGTAATATCCGCCTGTTCCAACACCAGATCCTCCCGCACCCAGTATATTTTCTCACCGTACTGCCGGGACAGGGTATCCCGCAGTTCATTCTCCCCGTCCAGTACGGGCAGATACACCCGGTCTGTGGAAATCCTGCTGAGCAGTTGCGCGACACCACCGGCATGATCGGCATCATAATGGGTAACGATTACACCATCCAACCGGAAGATTCCCTGGGACAGAAGAAGCCCAATGGCCTTATCAGCGGCATCGTCACCGCTGTCGCCGCCGCAGTCCACCAGATAGTGCTTCCCCTCTGTTTGCAGCAGCAAACACTGTCCCTGTCCCACGTCCACCGCCGTGATCCGGTAATCGTCCAGCCGCGGTTCGATCCACGAACAGGCAATCACGCCCAAAAGCCCTGCCGCAATGCATCCGGCAAAAATCGCCGGGTGCTTTTTCTTGGTTTTCAGAAATACCGTTAATAACACATAACAAAAAATCAGCCACGCCACGATATAAATACTACTGGTATATACCGCAGATACAGGCAATCTGGAAATCATATCACTCACCCACAATACAACTCGGATCGGCAGAGAAATGAGCCTGCCAATCACAATACCACCGGGCAGCCACAGGGCGCCTACCACGCAGGCTGCCATAATTCCATAGAAAATAACGCTAATCAGCCACAGGATCAATAAATTGGTCAAGATTCCGGACAGACTGACACATCCAAAATACATAGCGCACAGAGGCACTGTGGTGGACATGGCGCCCAGGGTCACACTGAATGAGCCTGCCGCCCAGCGAGTCAGTCTTGCCTTGATGTGTTTTCCTTTTGCCGGACCCCAGCGGTCTTCATGGAGCAAGTAATCGTGGATCCGCTGAGCAAACAGGAAAATACCCACCATGCACCCGGCTGACAACTGCAAGCTCACAGAGGTGATGCTGATGGGATTTACTCCCAAGATCACCAACACAGAAAACGCCAGGGCAGTGGGCGGATCGTACTCCTTGTTTACAAGGAGCGCCAAAATCATTAAGCTCTGCATGATACAGGCGCGGACAATAGAAGGAGAAAATCCTGCCACCGCCGCAAAGAGGAACAGGACCGGAAATCCAAAAAGCGCTGTCAAACCCCTGCGTTTCCCGCACAGAAGATATACAAGGGCAAAAAGAATGGACACGTGCATTCCCGACACCGCTACCACATGATAAATACCGCTGGTTTTCAGTGACCACTTAGAAGAAAAATCCAATCCGCGGGTATCCCCCAAAAACAGCGCCTTGACAAACGCAGCCGTTTCTTCCGGGAACAGGTTCTGCAAATGCAGCAGGATCTTCTGTCGCCAAAGGGCCGGGAGGTATCGGACCTTCGCTTCTGTCTGCGTGACGATTTTGTTTTCTCCCTTAGGATAGCACAAAAGAAAGATTCCCTCCCCCCGATGGTAGGTGGGATCTTCGCTGCCGCCGCCTGTATATCGAAGGTTAAAACCGCCCGTCACCCGATCACCGGGCGCAAGAGAGATGTCTTCGTTTACATAAAACTGTACAGGATAGGTTTTCCCGTTGATATCCACCCTACCCTCGGCGGTAATCCCATATTCAGAAGGACGGCTATATTCTGTAACTGCAATATCCAGTTCCACCGGCTTACCGTCCATTTGCCGCACCGGCAGCAAATAGTAAAGGTCAAAGCACCAAAGCCACAGAAACCCGATCACACAGCCCAGCACCACAGTCGCCACTCTTTTGGCAAGGGTGGTATGAACAGAAAGCAGCACGCCAAAAGCTATGGCGCATAAAACTGCCAGTAGCAGCAGCCAACCGCCTAATACCAGATAAACACCCAATCCACAGGCAGCAGCAAAGCCTATGGCAAACCACATGAGCCAACGCACAGCGCTTCCTCCCGTACAAAAAGGGCACTACCCGGGGGCAGTGCCCTATATTTCTTAGAGCTTGGAGGCTACAAAATCATCCACAATCGCCAGCGCATCGTCCAGCTTCATGGCATCCTTGCCGCCGCCCATGGCAGAATCAGGCTTGCCACCGCCGGAACCGCCGCAAATGGTGCAGACCTGCTTCACCAGATCGCCCGCTTTCACGCCCTTGGCAACGGCATCCTTGCCGCAAACCGCCAGGAAGGTGATCTTCTCATCGGCTACCGCAGACAGAACCGCCACCACGTTAGCCGCCTTATCCCGCAGAGTATCGCCGATCTGCCGCAGCTTACCGGCGTCAGCGCCGGGCACATTGGCGGTCAGTACCTTCAAGCCGCCCACATCATGAGCCGCAAACAGAAAACGGTCTGCCTCGCCGGCAGTTTCCTTTGCCTTAAAGGATTCGATGGTCTTTTTCAGATTCTTGACTTCCTCCATCTGCGCCTGAATCTTATCCAACAGCTGGCCGGGCTTTGCTTTAAATTCCGCGGCAGCTGCATAGAGAAGATGGTGAGCTCTTGCCATATCTTCCAGACAAGCCTTGCCGGTAATGGCCTCGATCCGCCGCACACCGGAGGCTACGCTGCCCTCGCTCTCAATGCGGAAAGGACCGACCTTAGCGGTGTTGTCCAGATGGGTACCGCCACACAGCTCGATGGAGTAACCACCCATGTTCACCACCCGGACGGTATCACCGTACTTCTCACTAAACAGTGCCATAGCGCCCTGCTTTTTGGCTTCCTCAATGGGCATTTCCCGCACATCCACAGGATAGCCTTCCAATACCGCCGACTGGACCATGGCATCAATCTTTGCCAGTTCCTCCGCCGTTACCGCAGAATAGTGGGTAAAGTCAAAACGGAGTCTGTCCGGCTCTACCAACGAGCCAGCCTGATGGACATGGTCGCCCAGCACGCTTTTCAACGCTTTTTGCAGCAGGTGGGTAGCGGTATGCGCACGCATGATCGCCTTGCGGCGCTCCACATCGATGGCTGCCAGCACCACGTCATCGGTCTTCAATGTGCCGCTGTGCATCACGCCGGAATGGAGATACTTGCCACCCTTATCCTTTTGAACACCGGTAACCTGGAAACGGCTTTCGCCCATCAGGATCACGCCGAAGTCCGCAGACTGACCGCCCATTTCCGCATAGAAGGGGGTCTTATCCAACACGATGATACCCTTTTCGCCGCCGGTAATAGAACCAGTGACCTCATCACCTACGCAGACAGCAAGGATCTTTGCCTCGGCATTATTGGTTTCATAACCCACAAATTCGGTGGGTGTGGTATCCAGACCCAAGTCAATACCTGCCCAGCCCAGATCACCCAGCGCCTTCCGGGCTTCACGGGCGCGGATTCGCTGCTCCTCCCGGCAAGCCACAAACCGGTCCATATCCAAGGTCATACCCTCGTCTTCCAGCATTTCTGCCGTCAGGTCCACGGGGAAACCATAGGTATCCGCCAGCAAAAAGGCATCATCACCGGAGAAGACAGTATTGCCCTTTGCCTTGTGATCTGCCAGCTTTTCGCCGAAGATCCGCATGCCGGTGTCGATGGTGCGAGCAAAGTTTTCCTCTTCGGTCTTGACCACACGGATAATATGATCTGCTCGCTCCCGCAGATAAGTGTAGTGGCTTTCATTTTCCTGAATAACCGTCTGCACCACTTCATACAGGAAGGGGTGATTGACGCCCAACAGCTTGCCGTGACGGGCCGCCCGGCGAAGCAAACGACGAAGGACATAGCCACGACCCTCATTGGTGGGCTGCACGCCGTCAGCAATCATAAAGGTAGAGGCGCGGATATGGTCGGTAATGACACGCAGGCTCACATCGGTCTTTGTGCTCTGACCGTAGGACGCGCCGGTGATCTTGGTCACGTGGTTAGTGATCTTCATCACTGTATCCACATCAAACAAAGAATTTACATCCTGGCACACCACTGCCAGTCGCTCCAAGCCCATGCCGGTATCAATATTCTTCTGCTCCAATTCGGTATAGTTGCCCTGTCCGTCATTGTCGAACTGGGAGAACACGTTGTTCCAGACTTCCATATACCGGTCGCATTCGCAACCAACCTTGCAGTCAGGACTGCCGCAGCCGTACTTTTCGCCGCGGTCATAGTAAATTTCCGAGCAAGGACCGCAAGGACCGGCGCCGTGCTCCCAGAAATTATCGGATTTTCCGAAACGGAAGATTCTTCCCGCAGGGATACCGATTTCCTTATTCCAGATTTCAAAGGCTTCCTCGTCATTTTCAAAAATAGACGGATACAGGCGGTCTTCCTCCAAGCCCACTACCTTGGTCAGAAATTCCCAGCTCCATGCGATTGCCTCATGTTTAAAATAATCGCCGAAAGAAAAGTTGCCCAGCATCTCAAAATAAGTGCCGTGACGAGCTGTCTTGCCGATATTTTCAATATCGCCGGTACGGATACACTTCTGACAGGTGCAGACTCTCCTGCGAGGAGGCTCT
>JBGVON010000088.1:0-43820 GCA_045126495.1 Faecousia sp. | reverse complement strand
TTGCGGTCATTATTCCAATCCACCACGCAGGATGCCTTGGCGCGATACCGGCGGCCGGTGGCCTCAGGAAGCTTAATGCTCTCGTCGAAATTAACAGGCTGGGGCAGGATATTCTCCCGCAGCCAAGCACGGTACTTCTCGTCAATTTCAGCAAAACGCTGAACCTTAGTTACCTCGCCGTCCACCAATTCCATAACAAACGCAGCAGTTTCAAAATCACCGCTTCTGCCGGTAACTACATGAAGCTTCCAACGGTAGTCCTTGGACTTCTTATCATAAGCCATGCCGATAACCTTGGAGTCCTCAACCTCCAACCGGGGAAGGCTTCTCCAAACACGGATTGCCTCCACCTTGGAAGGATGGAATGCCTGGAAAGGATTATCTGCGGAATTCTCCTCAGTAGAAAAGCCTTTTCTCCGCTTTGCCTCGACAATTTCGATTTCTTCCTGAGGCATCCGGTAATCCACAGCTCTGGAATCAGAACTAACAGGACCACGCTCTCTGTAAACCTTGCGGAACTGGGCAAGATCCAAACCGCCGACAGAAGGACGCAGTGCGGTAGTGGAAACTGTATCCACCCAGAACAGCCGGTCATTCTTGTGATCGTACTCCAATTCGGTGACCAGAGCCTGAATCCGCTCGGGTCTACCAAATAAGCCACAGCAGTAAGGCTCTTCACCGTTATCCGGATCCCAACGAACCAGATAGCAACGGTTATAATAACGGTAGGGCAACTGAACGCCGCTAAGGCCCCGCATTGACAGCCACAGGACACCGTCCTTATCAATGTCAAAACCGGTAATGCTGCTAGAATCGTCAAACAGACCATCCTTAGGACAAGCCTTGCCCAGAAGTGTTACCTTACCGGTGGCAAACTCCAATTTGTACATGAAGGGGAATCCGTGAATTGCCATGTACAGATACTTACCGCTGGGATGCACACGGCCCTGCACCATATACTGATACCACTGGGATTTCTCTATGCCGTTCTCGCTCTTGGGAACATGCCACTCCATGTGCTCCAACTCTACGGTATCGGTATTTACCTTAAACAGCTGACCGGACTTGGAAACACCGTAGATATGGCCATCAGCGCCCAGCACCAGCCGATAAGTAAAGATCTCAGCAACCTTACCCAGATCCTTGATAACACAGCGCTCATTGAGATCGTAGCAATAAACGTGACCGCGCATAAAGCCGATCATGTACAGGCGGTTGTGCTTGGGATCGTACTTAGCACCGTAAATGGTTTCCTGAGGAACAGGCACGCCCAAGCTCATGGCATGACCATTCTTGGGGTCAAACACCAAAATCTGAGAGCCGGGGAAGCCTTCCCACACGTGGTTATGGTGACCGAAGGGCAGCCACTCGGGATGATGGGGCGCACGGTCGGTAGAGTGGGTAGTGCCGATGATCAGGTAATCCTGCTCATCATAGGGGCATTCCGGATACAGGGCATGCCGGGGGATCACATTCAAAGAAGTGTGATATTTAGAGTGAGGCAGCTTACGAATGGGGTGCATAAGGACGTGCTTGGCATCAAAGCAGACCTCTACCTTATCATTATCGTAGTCAAAGTATACCAACTTGGTTTGTGCGCAATAACCGCTTTCAGAAGATGCCGGGAAGTAGAATCTGCCATCGGGCGCAACAACGCCATCCCAACAGGCATTGGTGACATCGTCACCTATCTGAGGTGCCATTCTTGCGCGGACACCGGCTTGGTTAATCACACGCATGGAGTCTTCGGAAAAACGTTCAAACACATAATTTTTTTCGGAAATCTCGCTCATAATTTGCCTCCTAGTTTTATGCTTATCCTTCATGTTAACATATGGTGAAAGCCTATTTCACCTATTACATGAAGTATAACAAAGAAACCTTTTTTTTGCAATAATATTTTTGACCAAAAAAAGGAAAACCCAACAGACGAAACCGTTGGGTTTTTAGCAATAGTAACCAATTTGCGCTTCATTCTCTCTAAATAACAGACATTTTTCTGTTGCGGCACCCCTCTTTTTGGGGGTGCCGTACAAAAGAGAAGCATTATCAAATTACATCAAAGGCTCCATGCCCAGAACCGGGTGACCCTTCTCAGTCAGCCAGGTCAGCAATTCCTCTGCATCGCAGGTAATTGTCTCATCAGCCACCATGTCAGAAAAGTTTTCAATGCCGTACATTTCCTTGGCGGTCTTATTCAACCGCTCAGCCACATCGTCTTTCAGCTCCTTGGGCATCCACACGATCCGTTCCAAGCCGCCCTCGGCAGCCAGGAACTTCTTGGAAGCGATAAAGTGACGGCCGTGGCCCATGAAGCCGGGAGTCTGGACGCCGCCGCCGGTACAGGATGCCAATTCGCCGAAGGTCATGCCGGCAGGGGTCATGCCCTTATATTCCCGGTTCACCACGATAACGCCGGAAGAGCAAGCTTCGATACCACAGATACACTCGAAGCAGCCGCAGGAGGTCATGGGATCTTCCAGAATGGAGTACAGGGTGACATTCTCCACCGCGCCGTGGGTGGCTTCCTTGATCATGCGGTTGACTTCCTCATAACGGCCGGTGCGCTCATCAATGAGGCCCTTCTTCATAATGGGCTGACAGGGACCGTTGGGGTCCAGTTCGTTGGTTGCCTTGGCATCCAGCCAGGAAACTGCGCCACACAGGCCCAGGCGCTCAGGGGTGACTACGCAGCAGTGGGCAGGCGCAAAGGACTGGCAGAGGATACAGGTATAGTAGCGGTCCACCGCCTCGTCGGTCATGGATGCCAAACGGTCATCTCTCTGGGTGTACCGGGGCATTGCCATCTCATCCCGGAACTTGGCAGCTTCCGCTGCGTCGGTGATAATGGTGATCTGGCACTTATCAACAACGGCATCAAACTCGTCCATGATCATCACATACAGCACCTCTGCAAAGTGCTTCACCCGCAGACCGGCATCATATGCCCCATTGGACACACGGACACGGACCTGATTCCGCTGACCGGTGTGCATAACGCCTTCCATGTAGTTGAACCATGCATGGAACTTCCGCTCGATGACGGACTCGAAATCCACCTGCATCTTCTTACCGGCAACCTCTACAAAAGTAGCCAGCGCCAGGTCCTTCTCGCCGTCAAGATCCGGTCCGATAATGGTGATCTTATGATCCTCCACCTCGTTCAGTTCCCGCATTACCACAAGCTCCGCGGTGGGGTTCTTGGAGGACCAGAATTCGTTGTGCATATCCGCCTTGCGGATGATCTCACCCTCGAAAGCAGCGGCAAATGCCACGGGAATGGGCAGCTCCTTAACCTTGATCTTGATATTCCGCAGTTCCAGAGACTTCTTCACGGTCTCATTGTGGTCGCACACAGATTCCAGCGCACCGGGAACCTGATTTTCGCCCAGGTCGATATCCACCACCACCGGGAAGCCCAGGGCAATGGCACCGGCGCCGGCAGAGACTACCACGGCATCAATGGCGCCGAAGGTATTCACAAATGCAGGTACCCGGTTCTTGGTGTAATCCAGCAGGCCTGCCAGATCGCCGGGCTGGACGTTACCGAAGATCAGCGCAGCGCGGACAGCAACGGTAACAACGTGGATAACGGAAGTCACATCATGGCCCAAAGGGATCACGCGGAATTCCAGACCCATGCGGACACCGCCCTCCGCTACTTGCTCAATAACGTCGCCCACCATAAAGGTCATAATACCCTTGGACTGGTAATCCTTAACCACCTTCACCACGTCCTCGGGGTTCTCAGCCTTGCCCAGCACCACGGCAACGCCGGGAATATCACCGGTAACCAGAGGCACGCCCAGGCTGCGGATGATGGGATCGGGCACAAAGCCGATACCGGAATCGTTTTCATAGGGATTGCCGCCCTCCGCGTATTTCAGGCCCTCAATGATCTCAGCGCCCACAGCAGTGGCAAGACCGGCATTCAGAGCCTGACCCAGATCCTCCTGATTGGTAATGAGGCTTTTCAGCACGCCAACACAAGGCACCAAGTCACCCAAGGTCTTTACCTTTACACCGGTAGCGGCATAAATAGTGGGGAAATAATAAGCGGTATCCGGGAATGCAACAGGATAGTCAGCGCCATACTTGGCAATTGCATCATTGACCGCGCCTTCGGTCAAGCCAGCCACGGCATTGCTGCCGCCATAGATCAGATCGGTTAATACACTCATGATATTTCCTCCTAAGCAAAATAGTTTTGTAAGGCAAGCGTTTACTCTTACCATTTATATGAAGCCCCAACGGGCTGGATATACAAAATCAGAAAATATCCTATAAAAGCATAATGGCAGGGAGGGTTGCGCACGCGAGCACTGCCGGTGGCAGATCTAGCGAGCGGGCAAGCAAGTGCCGCGGTCGACAAGAAGTAAGCCTGCTTCGTCAGGCGCCGCTTCTGTCGGGTACCGCAAAGAGGAGGCCCTCCAAATAAGCAAAAGCCAGGAGGGAGGTTTTCTCCCTCCCGGCTTTTATTGCGGGAAATTACAGATCCAAATAGCTGTCAGAGTACAGCACGTGGTTCTTGAAGATGTCGCAGGACTTGATGGTCTCCATCAGTCTGCGGTCGTTGGGGTTGACGATCGCGGAGGTCAGACCCTGCATCATGCACATTGCCACCAAAGTGGAGTCCATGATGGGACGGACATCCTTGGGCGCGCCGTTGGAGTTGTTGGACAGACCGCCGGTGGACTTCAAGCCCTTCTCGGAGAACATCTTGATGGCTTCCAGAACGTCCATCTGCTTATCCTGCATACCCTTAACCACCAGGAACAGGGGGTCAAACCACAGGTCGTCGGACTGCATGCCCAGAGACAAACCGCGTTCCAGCATGTTGTCACAGTGCATCATGCGCTCTTCGTTGTCCTTGGCGATACCGTCAGCGGAACACAGAGCGATACAGATGGCATCGTTGGCAGCAGCCAGGTCGATGTAGCCGATACGGGAGCCTGCGTCAGCAGAGTTGACGATGGGCTTACCGTTGGTACGGTTGTAGACCTTGATGCCAGCTTCAATAGCGCGCATATTGGCAGTATCCAGAGCCAGAGGCACGTTGTTGAAGTTCTCCTGCAGGAGCTTAACAGCCCACATCATACGCTCGGGACCGTCCTTCTCAGCAGGTCCGATGTTCACGTCCAGGTAAGTAGCGCCGGCCTTGATCTGGGCAGCAGCACGTTCCAGAATAGGAGCAGGATCGCGCTCGTCCATAGCCTTACGGATAGCAGGAGCGATACAGTGGATACGCTCACCGATGGTGACGAAGGTCTTGGACTCGGGGTTGTAACCCTTGTACTTAACGCCCATGTCAACCACTTCAATGGCGGGAACCTTGGTAGCCAGCAGCTCGTCGAAGGACAGCTGCTTGACTTCTTCCTTAACACCGGCAGCAGCCTTAGCAGCATTCTCGGCAGCAGCAGCCTTAGCGGCAGCTTCGTACTCCTTGTCCTTCATGTACTTGGGCAGCTGAACGGCTTCCAGAGGACCGACAACCACATTCCACTCAGGCAGCTTCTCCTGAATCTCGCCCTTCATAACGGCAACCTTGCCGGGGATGATCAGGGTGCGGTTCTTGATCTTGTTAGCAATATCCAGCTCCTCGAAGGTCTTCTTAATAGTGGAGGAGGACAGCTTACCGGCGGCCCATGCAGTCAGAACGGACATGCCGGAAGCATCGGTGATGATCAGGTTCACAGGCTGGTTGCTGCGCTCCAATTCACCGGAGACCAGGAAGTAAGTCAGGGCGAAGTCAACAGTCAGGCAGCAGGGGCTGTTCTCATCAGCGCCGTTGAGGGGGTAGATCTTAGCTTCCACCTTCATGGGCTTCTGAGGATCGGTGTAGATGTTCTGACGCAGACCATACAGAGGCAGAGCCTGTGCGTAGGTCATGCCGGACATAACGATCACGGAAGCGTACTTCTCGGTGAACATAGAGGCGTAAGCGGTTTCCAGATGGGCATCGCCGCCGGCGATCTTCGCCAGGTTCACGATGGAGGGGTAACCAAAGGAACGGTCACCGTCCTTAATAGCGGTACGACGGACCAAAACGGCGTTGGCCAAGGTCTCCTTGGCAGTCTTGCCGGTGACATCCAGAACCAGGTTCTTGTTGCCCTTGGCTTCCAGATTTTTAACAGTATCATACAGGTCGGAGATGTTCTCTGCCCAGACACCCAGAACCACACCGGCCTCGGTGGCAACAGCGTTCATGGCTTCCCAGTTGGCGGGGGTAGCACCGTCCAGGATCACGTCCTTGCCAGCCACTGCCAGAGCAGCCTTGGCGCACTCTACGTCCCAGCACTCCAACACCAGAGCGCGGCCGGTAGCAGCAGCCTTCTTGACCAGAGCAGCATAGACGGCAGGGTCATTCTGGCAGTTGGAGACCTGAACGAACTCCACGTACATACGCTCGCCGATACGCTCGTAATCCACCTTCTGCAAATCAGCCAGCTTAGCGTCCACGGTAGCATCATCCATGCAGGTGCAGACGGAAACTGCGTACAGATTCTTGCTGACCAGAGTCTTCTCATGACGGAACAGGACAGTCTCACCGCCCAGCTTGTGCTCACCGACGGAAACAGTCTTCATGGGAGGCGCAGTCTGCTCGTTGAGCATTGCCTTTGCCTCGTCAGAGAAATAGGGGCACTTGTCGATTTCCACAGCGCCCTGCGCCACCTTCATACAGAATGCCATACAGGTGGGGCTGCCGCACTCCTTACAGTTCTTCTTAGGAGACAGCTTAAAAATATCAAGACCTTTTAATGCCATGGTATGTATCCTCCTTCCGATTAGACCAGTTCAGTAATGAACTTCTTGATAGTTGCCACAGCAGCGGGGTGACGCATGATGACAGCGTCAGCGCCGCCGGTGAGGTTCGCAGCAGCGGTGGAGACTTCCATGCCGATAGCACGCGCTTCGCTGCAACCCCATGCGGGCTCATCTTCTTCGGAAGCAGTGGACTCCTTCACGCTCCAAGTATCTGTGGATACGGGAGCGATGATGGGCATCTGCAAATCAGCATCGGACTGAGCCAGGGCTGCCAGACGGACGCGGTCCAGTGTGGAAGCCACGTACTCATAGCCATAGCCAACGGCGGCGGTGCCGATGTTCATAACGATGGACTCAGCAGGAACGTTCAGACCTTTAAGCATGATATTCAGCTGCTTTGCCAGGTTGATGTCGTCAGCGGTCTCGGCGCCCACCTTCTGGGCATTTGCCAGAGCCACAGCGGCGCCAACGGTTTTGTAGTTTTCGTTCTTTGCGGACATGAACAGCACATTCTTGCCCGCCAGAGCCTCTGCCATAGCGGTGAACAGCTCAGCATCCTTTTCCAGATGCTTGCAGCCCATAACCACGATGGGCATGGTCACTGCCTCGGCAACTGCCTTGGCATCCGCCACGCAGTCAGCCACGGAACGGTTTTCACCGTTGGGATCGGCGGACTCAAAGTTCAGGCACAGAAAATCAGCGCCTTCCATGGTCTCTGCCTTCTTGGCAAAGTCAGCCATGGTAGTGCAGCCTGCGTAGAACTCCTGCAAACCCTTGCCGGTCCAGGTGCTTGCGGCGTCGGAAATCTCAACGCCGATCTTCGGTGCATTCTCGATAGCAGCATCGAAGGTGTAGAACGGCAGCACATTCTGACCGCCAATGACAATTGCCTTGTCACCGGTGCCCAGAGTCACGGCATTGATCTTACCGCTGAACGCTCCCGTCTTAGGAGTAAAAGACATAGTAGGTTCCCCCTTAAATAAAAATTTTTATAATAAATAAATTTATTAACGAAAGAATTGACAACCGCCAACCGTGATTTACAGTCCCAGAGACTGCATAAGTGTTTTCACTGCGGCTTTTACAGGATTGGAATCCGGCAGTTTGGCGGAAGGTTCGCCGTCACAGTCGCAACGGTAAACGCCCTCATCCTGAGGCAGCACGCCCAGCAGTTTCAGTCCGTGCTTTTCAATCTCCTCCAAAACGCCTTGATCCAGCTTACCCTCAGGCGCCCGGTTGATCACCAGACCCATCTGAGCAGGATTCAGCTCCATCTCCTGCACGATCTCAGCCACCCGCGCCGCTGCCTGAACGCCACGGCGGGAACAGTCAGAGATCAAAAGCATGGTGTCGACCTTAGGCAATGTGCCTCTTGCCACGTGTTCCAAACCCGCCTCATTGTCCATGACAATATAGCTGTAATTTTTGGCATACTTGTCCACCTGGGTTTTCAGCACGCCGTTGACGTAGCAATAGCAGCCTTTGCCCTGAGTGCGGCCCATGACCAGCATATCAAAGTCATCTTCCTCGATGATGGCAGAGCTGAACTTGAAGTCTGCATAGTCTGCCTTGGTCATACCGGAGGGAATGGTGCCCTTCAATTCCGCACGGGCCATCTCCTCCCGGATCTCACCCAGACTGGTTTCCACTTCTACGCCCAGCACCTCGTTGAGGTTCGCATTGGCATCCGCGTCCACCACAAGGACAGGCCCTTGCTTTTTACTGCACAGGTAATCAATGATCATGCCACAGGTGGTGGTTTTACCCACGCCGCCCTTGCCGGCAACTGCGATGGTATGGGGCATAAGAAATCCTCCGGATTTTTAAAGTAAGTAAATAATCGGCAATGGCGAATAGGCGCACTCACTATCAGCGGGGATCTTGTCCGGTGCTTCCAGATTCTTACCTATATTGGCATCGCCGGCGCCGTATATACAGAAAATGTGATTCGGGTGCAGGGCTTACAAATGTCTCAGAACGCCGCCCTTACCGCAGAGCTTGTGCGTACATCCAAATGTTTCACATCTTTCTTGTTTGTGCGGTATATACATACCAGTGCTAATATACTGTATCACAAAAAGCAATTAAATTCAACTACAAATTCCCGAAGAAAACGGATTTTTTCCCATTAACAGCAGAAATTTCTCAAAGGGGTGTAAAAACAAATTTCTGAATCAGTCCGTCGCAAACGGCGTAGACCGTAACCGCGCCTCCCTGCCCCGGTTCGCAGGACACTTCCAAGGCCTTTCCCTTTAAGAACCCACGGACATATTCTACTGGGTCATCGGTTTCCACCTCATCAAAGAAGATGTCCCGCATCTGATTGTTGGGACACTGATTTTTGATTTCCCGCACCATTTCATATTCTGCCATATCCAACACTCCTTTTTTGCAGTATAGCACAAAGAGAGGAAAAACGCCAGTACTCCGACAAATAAGGCTTGAATTTCCATTTTTTCTTTGCTATAATGACCCCACACGCAGGGTTAGTTCATCGGTAGAATGGTCGCTTCCCAAGCCACAGAGGCGGGTTCGATTCCCGTACCCTGCTCCAAAACATCACCCACCCCAACCGGGGTGGGTGATGCTATTTCTATATAAGAAGGGAATCGAACCCATCTATATGCAACAGTCCGGTGGACTGTTGCTGACGCCAGTTCAAAAACAAGCGGCAACCACTATTTTGCCAAGGGCAAAATGCATATCGATTCCCGTACCCTGCTCCAAAACATCACCCACCCCAACCGGGGCGGGTGATGTTATTTCTATATAAGAAGGGAATCGAACCCATCTATATGCAACAGTCCGGTGGACTGTTGCTGACGCCAGTTCAAAAACAGGCGGCAACCACTATTTTGCCAAGGGTAAAATGCATACCGATTCCCATACCCTGCTCCACAGTGATTTATCAAACTAAGCTCACCTTTTCTGTTTCCACCGTTATTTATGCAAACGATGGGTATTGTGCCGACGGGCGCTGGTCCGACCTTCCGGCTTGATATCTCCCACTGCCAGCAAGGAGCGCTTGGTCAGCGCCGGTCCTACCAATTCATAGACCAGCACCGCAAACAGCACCACATTTCGCGCCAATGCGCCGTCTGCCAGAGTTGCCGCCGTCAAAGCCATACCCAAAGCTACACCCGCCTGTGGAAGGAGGGTAATTCCCAAATTATCTATGATGGGTTTGGGTTGCCCGGTAATCTTACAGCTCACCGCCGCACCGTAATATTTACCGGCAGAACGAGCAATGATATAAATTACGCCCACAAGGATCGTCACCGGCTGAACCAGTACATTTAAATCCAATTCCGCTCCGGAGATCACAAAGAACAGTACATTCAGCGGCATGACCCAATTATCCACACGTTCCATCAGTTCCTCCGAGGTGGGGCAAATGTTGCAGAAAACCGTGCCGGTCATCATGCAAACCAGCAGCAAAGAGAATCCACAGTGGACACCGCCGACGGAAAAGCGGATGGTAGACAGTCCTACTGTCAACAAAACAAATGCCACAGAAATGGTCATGCGCTTACTTCTGGAATGGAAAACTCTTTCCACCCTGTCCAAGAGCCATCCCATCAAACTACCCAATGCCAGCGAAAGAACGATTTCCAAGATTGGTTCTATTACCACAGCCAGCACGCTGATCTGCCCGCTGGACAGAGCGGTTGCAATACCGAAGGAGACGCTGAACAGCACCAGACCCACCGCATCGTCAATAGCGACCACCAGCATCAAAAGTCTGGTAAGAGGGCCGTCTGCCTTGTACTGCCGAACCACCATCAGTGTTGCTGCCGGGGCAGTGGCAGAAGCGATTGCTCCCAATGTAATTGCGCAAGGAACCGAGATCACATCCGGGAAGCAAAGATGCAGACCAATGAGGACGATATCTACCACCGCCGTTGTAACCACCGCCTGCAAAACACCAATGGTGATCGCCCGGCTGCCCATGGCTTTCACCTGCGACATGCGGAACTCATTGCCTATGGTAAATGCAATAAAGCCCAGCGCCGTCTTGGTCACCACGCTCAGCAGCTCCACCTGTTCTAAGCTTTGAAAGCCCAGTCCAGGTATACCCAGCCGCCCCAGCAAGAACGGGCCAAGGAACAGTCCCGCTACCAGATACGCAGTAACTGCCGGGAGGTTCAAAAGCTTTGTCAATCTGGACATCATGAGTCCGCCAATCAAGGCGATTGCCAGACATATCAAATAGATTTCCATACTTTATTAACCTTCTTTTCCATCAAAATGAAACCTGCCTTATCATACGCCTCTGTTCCTATTTTTGCAAGGTTTATTATTCCAGAAAATTACCCTCTGAGCCGCCATGGTTTTATGAAAAATATACAAATAGCAATTACCCCCCTTACAATTACCTCTTCCCTTTTTTGACCCGTTATGATAAAATAGTGCCATCTTATCCTATAAATTGATGAGGATTCTATTATGAAGCGCTGTTTTCTTTTATTATTTCTTCTTTCCTTTCTTTTGACCGGCTGCATCACCGTTCTGCCGGGACAAACCCATGACAGCACAGACACTACCCAATCCTCTGAATCTTTCACGGGTTGGGTCACCGAGGCGGCGCAAACCTTCTACGTCAACACCGACGGCAGTCGCCACACCGGCTGGCTGGACTTGGGCGGCAAGCGTTACTATCTGGACGCAGACGGTATCTTGCAGACCGGCTGGCTGGATTTGGATGGCCAGACCTATTATCTGAACGCAGACGGCTCTGTTGCCCGGGGCGAGACTGTCATTGAAGGATACAAGCATTATTTCGCTTCCAACGGCGCGGAAATTACAGTGGTAAATCCATGGAACATGGTTCCTTCCGGCTATACCCCCGATCTTGTAAACGCAGAGGACGGCTATCTGGTAGACCGCAGCTGCAAGGAAAGCCTGATACAAATGCTCACTGACTGCCGCGCCGCAGGCTATAACGCCCGGATCACCTCCGCCTACCGAAAACACGAGACCCAGATCGAGTTGTTTAACAATAAGGTATGGTATTATTTGAATCAAGGATACGACGAAGCTTTTGCCCGGAAAGAAGCCGCCACTATCATCGCCACCCCGGGCACCAGCGAGCATGAGCTGGGATTAGCGGTGGATCTGGTGGATGCCAACTATTGGGTGCTGGACGAAGCCCAGGAAAACACCGCCGCCCAGAAGTGGCTGATGGAACATTGCTGGGAATATGGCTTTATCCTCCGCTATCCCAACGGAAAAAGTGCCAGCACCGGCATTATCTACGAGCCCTGGCACTATCGCTATGTGGGCAAGGAACTGGCAGAAGAGCTCCGCGCCTCCGGACTGTGTCTGGAAGAATATTTCCTTACATTAAGCTAAAACACAGGGTGCGCTCCTTTCCCGGCGCACCCTGTGTTTATCCCCTCTTTACTTTTCAGCTAAAAAATGATATAATACATCAAAATTTTTAAGATAAGGATGTGTTTGCTTATGAAAAATTATCGTAAGTACATTTACACGGCGCTGATGATCCTCTTTGCCGCAATTTTCCTGGTTTGCGCCGGTGTTCTGACCAACTATTTTATCAAATCTCAGCAGCAAAAAAAGCTGAGCAACAACCTTGCAGATATTAAACAACAGGCGCAGCAGCAGCTTTCCGCCGATGGCAACGAAGAAGAACAAGAGGCCGACAACACCGTCTCCCCTTATGTCGAGATCACCCATCCCACCACCGGCAAAACTATGACCCTGCTGCGGGAATACGCCCCCCTCTTTAATATGAACCCGGATCTGGTGGGCTGGATCAAGATTGACGGCACCAATGTGGATTATCCCGTTCTGCAAACACCGGACTACGTGAATTACTATTTAAAACGGGACTTCTACAAGGAGTACAGCCGCCACGGCTCCATTTACGCCAACGAAATGGCGGACCTGAATCTTCCCTCCGACAATGTCACTCTCTACGGTCACAACATGAACGACGGCTCTATGTTCGCTGGCCTGCACGCGTATAATGACAAGGACTTCTACCAAAAACACCCCTTTATCCAATTCGATACACTGACCGAGCATCACACCTATCAGATCATCTCCGTCTTCTATACCACAGATTATCTGGACACCGGTTTTGCATACCACCTCTTTGTCGACGGTACAGAAGATCAATTTGATGAATTTGTAGCCACCTGTCATGACCTTTCCCTTTACAACACCGGCGAGACTGCCGTTTACGGCGACAAGCTACTGACACTATCCACCTGCGACAGCGATTATGCCGATGATCACGGTCGATTCGTAGTGGTAGCAAAGCAAATTTCTTAGTATTATTTAAGATTCTGCCTTGCATTTCCACAATATGCATGTTATGATATATTGCAGTTAAATTTTTACATACTCAGGAGGATGCAATCATGGATTATGCAAAGGAATCTCTGCGGCTGCATAGCGAGTGGGGCGGCAAGATCGAAGTCATCAGTACAGTTCCCTGCGCCACCAAGGATGATCTGTCCTTGGCTTACACCCCCGGCGTTGCCCAGCCCTGCCTGGAAATACAGAAGGACGTCAACAAGTCCTACGAGCTGACCCGCCGGCACAATTTGTGCGCAGTTATTACAGACGGCACAGCCGTTTTGGGCCTGGGCGATATCGGCCCCCAAGCCGGCAATCCTGTTATGGTGGGCAAATGCGCCCTGTTTAAGGCTTTCGGTGATGTGGATGCCTTCCCGCTGTGCGTCAAGAGCAAGGACGTAGACGAATTCGTCAACGCCGTATACCTGATGTCCGGCTCCTTCGGCGGCATCAATCTGGAAGACATTTCCGCACCCCGTTGCTTTGAAATCGAGCGGAAGCTGAAAGAAAAGTGTGACATTCCCATTTTCCACGATGACCAGCACGGCACCGCTGTCATCACTCTGGCGGGTCTACTGAACGCCTTGAAGGTAGTTGGTAAGAAGAAAGAGGACGTAAAAATCGTTACCTCCGGTGCCGGCGCTGCTGCCATCGCCATCGTCAAGCTGCTGCTGAGCGCAGGCTTTAAGAACATCATTATGACCGACCGTACCGGCGCCATCTATGCCGGCCGTGACGGGCTGAACTGGATCAAAGAAGAGATGGCGCAGGTCACCAACCTGCAAAAGCAGCAGGGCAAACTTGTGGATGTCATCAAGGATGCCGACGTATTTATCGGTGTTTCCGCCCCCGGCACACTGACCACCGAGATGGTCAAGACCATGGCTAGGGACGCTATTGTCTTTGCCTGCGCCAACCCCACCCCCGAAATATTCCCGGAAGACGCCAAGGCTGGCGGTGCAAAGGTAATCTCCACCGGTCGCAGCGACTTCCCCAACCAGATCAATAACGTTCTGGCATTCCCCGGCATCTTCCGCGGCGCTTTCGACGTGAGAGCTTCCGACATCAACGAAGAGATGAAGATGGCAGCCGCCCATGCGCTGGCTGACCTGATCTCCGACGAGGAGCTGAACGCCGATTACATTATCCCCGCCGCCTTTGACAAGCGGGTGGGTCCCGCAGTCGCCAAGGCCGTTGCCGAAGCTGCAAAAGCCACCGGCGTTGCCCGTATCTAAACGCAACATACAACCGCCCGCAGAAGATCTGCGGGCGGTATTTTTATCCTTCAATTTTCAGATCGTATAGCCGGGCGATTCCCTCACAGGCAGTAAGGCCAATATGGCATTTCTCAGGAATATCCTCCGTATGGAGAATGGTTTTTTGTCCATTCAGAAAGATCACCAATTCCTTCTCCAACACCTGTACCTGCAAAGTATGGACCTGTCCCCCAGCCACAGGGTATTCCACCCCCAACCGCTGGTGCCAAAAGCATTTACCGCCCTCTCGGTAATGCCGCCACACATTGATACCGTTTTCATACAGCACGATCTCAAAGCATGCGCCATAGCGAATCGCCCCGTCCGGACACTGTTCCGGTGTCTCCACCAATATGATTTCCGGGCACCCAGTGCCTTCAAAGCCGCAGCGGGCAGCGACGGTCACACCGGAGGTATAGCGATCCCGGGTCAAAAGACTGATATTATCGAAGCCTTCGGGATGATTGGGATTGACACCGGAACGAATATGATCCTGTTCCTGAATAAATGGCGGCGTTTCGGCAAACCGAAAGGTGTAGACGGTCATCAGCTTTTCGTTCCATCCGCTGTCCTCGGAAAAAGTAATTTGCATAATTTATGCTCCTTGTTATGTGGTGGGAGCAAAGCGTCGTTGTATGCTTGCCACCGGAAAGCATTATGATTAGAAGATTCGCTGCGCTCTGCAATACCCCGCCCTACGAGTATATTCGCACCTACGGCAAAGAAAGTGGGACGCTTGCGCATCCCACTTTCTTGTTTTTACTTACGGCAAAAAGCCTTGGTGACTTCCACGATATTATCAGCGCACAGACCGAACTGTTTCAGCAGATCCTTGGCAGGACCGGAGTGACCGAACTCGTCGTTCACGCCGATACGCTTCACGGGAGTGGGGCACTTCTCAGACAGGACTGCGCAAACAGCCTCGCCCAGACCGCCGATCACAGAGTGCTCTTCGCAGGTAACCACCTTGCCGCACTTCTTGGCAGCAGCGATGACCAGTTCCTCGTCCAGCGGCTTGATGGTAGCCATGTTGATGACCATGGCATTGATGCCCAGCTCTGCCAGCTTCTCACCGGCTTCGATGGCTTCATAAGTCATCAGACCGTTAGCAATGATGGCAACGTCCGTACCCTCACGGAGGACTTCGCCCTTGCCGATCTCAAACTTGTAGCCTTCCTCATGGAATACAGGCACAGCCAGTCTGCCGAAACGCAGATAAACAGGGCCTTCCATCTCATAAGCTGCCTTCACCGCAGCCTTCGCCTCGACATCGTCGGCGGGGCAAATAACGGTCATGCCGGGAATGGAACGCATCAGCGCAAAGTCCTCGCAGCACTGATGGGAAGCGCCGTCCTCACCCACGGAAATACCGCCGTGGGTAGCGCCGATCTTCACATTCAGATGGGGATAGCCGATGGAGTTACGGACCTGCTCAAAAGCGCGGCCTGCCGCGAACATTGCAAAGCTGGATGCAAAGGGAACCAGGCCTGCGGTGGACATACCGGCAGCCATACAGATCATGTTTGCCTCGGCGATACCGCAGTCAAAGTGGCGGTCGGGGAATGCTTTCTTAAATGTACCGGTCTTGGTGGCGCCTGCCAGGTCGGCATCCAGAACCACCAGATTTGCAGCCTGGGCGCCCAGCTCTGCCAGAGCGTTGCCGTAGCTGTCACGGGTTGCGATCTTCTTCATTTCTGCCATTTCTTATGCCTCCAATTCTGCCAGCTTAGCTTTCAGCTCGCTCATTGCCTGTGCGTACTCAGCATCGTTGGGAGCCTTGCCGTGCCAACCGGCATCATTCTCCATAAAGGAGACGTCCTTGCCCTTAATGGTCTTCATAACGATAGCAAAAGGCTTACCCTTAGTTTCTCTTGCCTTGTTGAAAGCAGCTTCCAAAGCGTCAAAATCGTGACCGTCCAGCTCCACAACTTCAAAGCCGAAAGCTACCAGCTTGTCCACGATGGGGTACGGGCTCATAACGTCAGCAATGTTGCCGTCGATCTGCAAGCCGTTGTTATCCACGATGATGCAGAAGTTATCCAGCTTGTAGTGGGCAGCAGCCATGCAAGCCTCCCAGACCTGACCCTCCTGGATCTCGCCGTCGCCCAACAGAGCGTAAACACGGTTGGTCTTGCCGGTGTGCTTGGCGGCCAGCGCCATACCGGTAGCAACAGAAATGCCCTGACCCAAAGAGCCGGTGGACATATCCACGCCGGGAACCATGTTCATATTGGGGTGACCCTGCAAGTAAGAATCAATGTGCCGGAAGGTGGGCAGATCCTCCACAGGGAAGAAACCACGGTTGGCAAGCACAGAGTACAGGCCGGGGGTGGTGTGACCCTTGGACAGGACAAAGCGGTCCCGATCCTCCCACTTAGGGTTTGCGGGGTCGATGTTCATTTCCTTAAAGTACAGATAGGTATACACCTCCGCAGCAGACAGGCTGCCGCCGGGGTGACCTGCCTTTGCGCCGTAGGTGGACTCAATTACGCCCATACGGACCTTACAGGCAGTGATTTGCAGTTGCTTCTTTTCACTGGAAGTCATGGTGTTCCTCCTTATTTTATCTAGCCCAAGCCATGGGCCAATGGGTAATATTCGGATTGCCGACCCAAGGCCGCAATCATCAAGCTTATATTATCATTAAATCCCGAAACTTGCAAGCATTTTGTATGATTTGTTAAATGAAGTTATCAATCATCCGGCGGCTGCGAGCATCCAAGGCGGTAATATCCGGGATTTCATAGCGATTATCGTTGCTGTCCCGAATCAAAAGCCGCCGCCCCCGGAGCTTTACATTATGGAGAATGGTACGCAGTTCGATGTCTGCAATCCCCCGGTCCGTTTCCACCTGTATCATCATGCCCCGGAACTTTTCTGCATAGCTGATGACCCTTGTAATTTTAGGAACCAGATAATACTCTCCCAGACAATCCTCAATCACCTGCCGCTGCCGGACCGGCAATTCTGCCAGATCCCGGATCACCGCCTGTTCGATACCGCTTTCGTCCAAGAGGGTGATATACCGATCCGGATCGGAAACAGGAAAAAGGCGGCGAGGTTCTAAATTTTCAAAGCACTGCCCGTTACCCAAATCTACATCCACCAGGGTGATGTCCTTACGGGTAAACTGCGCCATACTGCCTTCAACAAAAATGCGTCCCATCAGTCAAGCCTCTCTTCCTTTTTGGTCTTTTGCAGCTGGTCGGACATGGTTTGGATCTGGATCAGCTTATAGTACTTGCCCTTTTTCTCCATGAGCTCCTCAGGGGTGCCCATTTCCAAGATCTTGCCCTTGTCTACCACAATGATCTTATTTGCTTTCCGTAAGGTGGAAAGCCGGTGGGCGATCATTAGCGTGGTCCTGCCCCGGATCAACTGCTCGATAGCCTCCTGAATGAGGTTCTCCGTCTCCGAATCCACAGAGGCCGTTGCCTCATCAAACAGCAAAATGCTGGGGTTTTTCAGCACTGCCCGGGCAATGGACAACCGCTGCCGCTCGCCTCCGGAGAGTCCCACGCCCCGTTCTCCCAGAACCGTATCGTAACCGTCCGGCAGACGGGCGATAAAGGCATGGGCATTTGCCACATCCGCCGCGTGGAACACCTCCTCGGTGGTGGCCTCCTCACAGCCGTAGGCAATATTGCAGTAAATGGTGTCGTGGAACATCATCGGTTCTTGCTGCACATAGCCCAGCTCCGAGCGATAAAAGGTCATGTCGATATCCCGGATATTGATATCATCCACCAAAATCTCCCCGTCATAATGATCATAGTACCGCATCAAAAGATTGATCAGGGTGGACTTGCCGGCGCCGGTGGTACCTACAATGCCCACAATATCCCCCGGTTCAATGGTAAAACTCACATCAGACAGCGTCTTTTTTGCCCGCTCAAAGGAGAAATTCACATTCCGGAATTCGATCTTACCCTTCAATTTTTCCGGATGCTTACCACCGGAAAAATCATTTTCAGGTTCGGCATCAATAATGTCCATCAGCCGTTCCGCGGCGTTGAGAAAATGCTGATAGGAGTCATTGAAATTTGCAAAGAAATTTACCGGTCCGTAGAACATGGAGGTGTAGGATATGAAAGACACCAAAAGACCCACGGAAATAAATTCAGGATCTTCAATAACCCATCTGCCGCCTACGCTCCAAATCAGCAGCGAGCCGCAGGTCATCACAAAGCCCACGATATTCGGGAACAAGGTGGTGATTTTGGATGCCTTGATATCTGTTTGCAGCCATTGGGCATTGTGCTCGGCAAAGTTTTCCGCGCCTTTATCCTCATTGGCAAATGCCTTCACCACCCGGATACCGGGGATGGTATCGGTGAGAATACTGGTAACCGCGGACCAGCGCCGCCAGATTCTGCGGTAGAAGGGGCGGATCTTCTTGCCGAATGTCCGGGAGCCCATCACCACCAGCGGCACCGGAAACAGCGACAATAGCGTCAGCTGCCAGTTCATGGTAAACATAATGATCACAATGCCGATGAGCAGCAAAAATTGCACCACCACCTCCTGGGTGATCCGCAGCATAAAGGACTGAATGGTGGAACTGTCACCGCTGATACGGTTGATCACAGACCCGGTAGAGGTGCGGTCATAAAATCGCATAGGCAGCCGCTGTGCCTTGCGGTACACATCATTCCGCAAATCTGCCACGATCCGATCGCCGGTGATCCGAAGATAATAAGACCGCACCGCGCCGACACCGTAATGGATCAGATGGGTGCCCAGCAGCACCACCACACACCCCAAAAGTCCGTTCCGATCCCCGCCGGGCAACACCCGGTCGACCAAAACCTTGGTCATATAAGGCGGCACAAGGGACACGCCGGTGGTCACTGCCGAAAGCAGCAGGCAGAACAGCAGTATCCACTTATAGGGCACTACATACTTGCCCAATTTCTTAATGATCTTATCCTTGGCCTGACAATTCATGCAGGCAGCGCCGGGGCGAAGCAGGGTTCTGCCGCACTTGGGACAGACGCAGAACTGCTTTTCAAATGCCGCTTCCACGATCTGCTGTTCCTCGGCAATATCCCCACCGTCTGCAACGGCAGTGATAAATGCGGCAGCCGCATCAAATAAAGACGCCTCCTTATAAGAAAACCGCAGGAAATTGAGCTTATGGTCCTCTTCATCGGCAAAAACCAACACGGCATTGCCGTAGCAGCGTTTTACATACGCCCGTTTCAGCTGAGAATAGGTGCAAATCTGCACCCCACCCGGAGTGGTCTCATCAAAGCCGTAAATCCGCTTATCTGTCACCGCCAGCACAGACCGGGCATAGCGATTTTTCAGGTTCAGGTCTCCCACCACAGCAAATTGCAGCTGCTCCGCGGAATCAATGGCGTTTTCCAGCAATTCCCAATCCACCGGGGTGAGCTTTTTATTGGCCGCAAACTGTCTGTCCCGGAAAGGGGGATTCACCGTAACGCTTACTTCCGGGTGAAGCGCTGCATCTGCGGTTACAGTATCTTTCATATTGTACCTCCAATTCTTTTTTTGGAAAGAACGGTATTTGTCATTTTAGGTCATTCTATCTTGAAACCCCGCTAAATACAAGCAGTATTTTCCACAAATCTGCCACTTTGTTTTTATGCAAAATCCCCCTTTATGCCAAAAAGCGCGTACCCCGGAGGGTACACGCCTTTTATTATCGGGTAAACTTATACTTTTTCGGTTTCAACCACTTCACGCATCTGTGTGTACTTTTCAAAGAATTTACCACCCAGAATATACAGGGATTCCTTGCAGAAATGATAGATATCCTTGGATTCCACCTTCTGTGCATTGCTTAATAAGCCCGCAGTATCCACATAGCTGCCGCCAAAATCAGCAACCACTTCCTTGATGGCCTTCAAAACTGCCTCGGAAGCCTCGGGACAACTCTGGCAGAACGTATCCGTGAAACCGCAGGCGATAAGGGGGATAGATCTGTCACCCACCTTATCATAAAAATCATGAAAAGTAGCCGTAATGTTTGCCTTGTGGGTCGTATAGCGCTTCTCGGGATCCCAATCGGCATTTTCAAAAGCGTCGTGCTCACCCTGCGACCAGAGCAGCGCTACCACCCGGTTGCGCTTGTTCATGGCCAATGCCGTCTTGGTCATGGAGATCATCCGCTCATGCATGATGTTACCCAAACCCCACTCAGATCTGGCAAAGCCGGTACCGCCATGGCATGCCTTGACGATCAGCACCTTTCTGCCCTTTTCCAGATATGTATCTGCATACCGCTTGGCAAACCACAAGGCGAAGCAACCCAGCTGAGCCCTCGGCTTAACTGTTTCCTGAGCGATCTCAAAGATGTTCTCAGCAGGCCATTTATAGGACAGGACAATCTTTCCATCCTGGTTGACGAATTTAAAGTTGGTATCGTCCTTCATGAGCATCACCCGTTTGTCGGGTACATACGCCTCGCTGACAGGACCATTACCCTGACCTGCGGCATTGGACTGACCTGCCAGGACAATAATATCGTACTTGGGATTGTTGATCGCTTTCTTAATCAATATGTATGCAGTAAGCAATGCGCCGCCGGCAAGAAGCATCACCACGGTCCGCACTGTCACACCAGTGGCAAAAGAACCGATCAATGAGGTGATCAGTCCCGCGATGACAGGCTGGTCTGTCACCACCTGCTCTGCCGCAGAAGCACCCAGCAGCAGGCCCGCGGAGACCAGTGCATTCATACCGCCGCCTACAAACAGATCCACTGCCAGCCAGCGCAGACCCCGGAAGCCCCGGAAGCGACACAAGAAGATCAGTGCGCTCACCAACACCACCGCACCGATAATTGCAAGCTTAATCGTGTTCTTCATAGCAAGGACCTGGAAGATCATTTCCAACTCCGGAGAGCTTTCCATAATCTGATTTTTCAGTTCCTCAGGCTTCGGCAGCGCCTGGACAATGTCCTCTGCCTTTTCATCCACCGCGGTACGGATGGAATCTTTCAGCTTGGCAATCTCATCCTCAGACAGGTCGGGCTTGACCTCCTTGGCAATGGCAATGATCTCATCCATATTGTCATTGATAATTGCCTTGATCTTTGCCGCATTCAGCTGAGGCGCTTTGCTGCTGCCGGTAAACGCATTGGCAAGGTCACCGGTATAAGCCTGCACAAGCTCCTTGACTGCATTGGAAGTCAGGAGCTTCTCCATCACATCGGCGCTGACCTGATCCCCCAACATTCCTTCCAACACACCCTGCGCCGCATTGGCACCGGTGGTCTGCGTGCCGGTGGACAAATTTGTTACACCATAACCGGCAGATGCCTGCTCCTGGGACGGGGTAAGGCTCTGGGTAAGGGCATCGGTCACCGCTTTGGTAATGGTACCTGCATTCAGCAAAGAGAGCGCTGAAAGCAGGATGGGTGTCACCAGCAGCATCAGCACCAGCGCAACACTGAGAATCCATGCAAGAATGATGCACAGAACGTTGCCGACTTTGTTTTTTGTATTCATACTCTACCTCCCTAACAACCCCACCAGCGGCACATTGTCATTAAGCTATGCATTTTTTGTCATTCCGCGCCAGTGCGCACACTGGCATGGGAATCTCAAAGCATACGTTTTTCATTTTAAGATTTCCACACCAGTGACATTAACTAAATGACATTGGTCAACAGCAGGATTTATCGCCACCATTATACCACGGCAAAAAGAAATTGCAAGGCATTGTGTTTCATATTCTACATTATATATTATAGATTGCCACGTCGCCGCAAGCGGCTCCTCGCAATGACAAGCGGGGTGGGAATCCCGTCCCGCTTTGCAAATACACAGGGGCGGCGTCTCGCCGCAGGCGGGTAATTCGCAAATCATCCCTGCAAAGGAAAATTCTCGGCAAAATACATAAAAATCAACCCTTAATTTCTACATCCGGCACAGGCTGTTTTCTCCATAAAACATATTGCAAAACCAAATAGCCTGTGCTAAACTATTCGTGAGCATCTGTAAGCTGCCGTCTTGGAAGATGGTGGTGATCTTACGCGGCGGCAGCAGATCCCAACAAAGGGCTGCCGAATTTGGGTTTCGGCAACCTTCCCTCCCCCGCAAACAACACCCAAAAACGACGGGAAATATCCTGTCAAATAATCATGAAAAGGAGATTTTTTATGAAGAAGAGAATTTTTGGCCTGCTGCTGGCTCTGTGTCTGGTAGTTGGCCTGCTGCCCGTAGCAGCATTGGCAGATGACGGAGCAGGCACCCCTCCTCCCGTTGCCGAAAGTCTGTACATGAGCTATCAGCCCAACGGCAAATGGGCGACCACCTCCGATGCCAGTAAGATCAAGATTGATGAGATCGCCCCCAGCGCTGACGCTGTTTACTACGTCGTCGCCAAGAGCGATCCCGCTTTCCCTGATAGAGCATACCTGACCAAGGTAACCGATGGTTCTGTCCCCACCGACAACTATCTGAAAATCGAGTACCCCGTTAATGGCACCCCCACCATTACCCTGCACAATGTCAAGTTGGACCTTGAAGCAGGTATTTGCTTCGGTCAGAGAGGTTACGCCTACGCCAAGAACAAAATGGCAGACTGCACCAGCACACTGTCCTACAAGGTCATTCTGGAAGGTGAAAACGAGATTCTCGTTAGTCCCTATTCCTCCAACAGCCGTTACGGCGTCATGGGCTTCCTGACCACCAGCGATGTCACCATCACCGGCACCGGCTCTTTGAAAGCTTATTGCTCTATCACCATGCACCCGGACGTTGACAAAGCCGCAACTTACTGGGGCGGCGAGATCTTCGCCTACGGCAATATCACCATCGACGGCGTAAAGATCGATATGCGCTACAACGAATATCACGGCAAAGCCCACGCCTTCGCTTCCTACGGCGGCGACATCGTGGTTAAGAACAGCGAAATCAACATTGACTGCAAAGATAACCCCGACACCCTCACCCCCGATGCCGGCAACTCCGGCGCTTCCGCATTCCATGCTGATCTGGGCGTTGCCAACAAAGGCGGTAACGTGACTTTCGAGAACTCCAAGATCACCATCGCCGGCGCTCCCTCTACCAATTTAGATGACCTGGAAAAGAAGGGCGTTCCTTTCATCAACACCGTGGGCACCTGCACCATCAAGAACAGTGAAGTGGAAGTCACTGTGGAATATCCTGTTGAGGGCGAAAAGACCAGAGCTTACGTATTCAACAAGGCTCCCGTTCTGGAACTGGACGCTACCTACGGCGTGATCGCTTCTGCCAAGATGGTTAAGGACAAGAGCGAGACCTATCAGAACGCTTACCGTGTTCCCGATGAACCCACTGCCTACGATGCAAACGATGCTGAGACCGCCGCTAAGCTCCGCTACTTCAAGTGCGGCGTTGGCGTTAAGGCTTCCGAAGGCGAAGGCGAAGGCACCGGCACCGGCACTGGCACCGGCACCGGCACCAACGGTTCTCCCTCTACCGGTGATATGAATGTCGTTCTGGTTGCCGCTATTGCTATGTTCGCAGCTGTCAGCATGGCTGGCGTGACTGTGATCCGCAAGAAGAACGCATAAATCACCCCTTTATAAATTCAGCACGAAGGCACCTTTGGGGTGCCTTCATGCTAATTAAATAACATAACAAAAGGAGAATATCTATGAAGAAGAGAATCCTTGGCCTGCTGCTGGCTCTGTGCCTGGTAGTCGGTCTGTTGCCTGTTATGGCAATGGCAGAAGCCAGCGCCACCGCTGATTTCTACATGGCAAACGCACCCACGGCCAGCACTAACGAACAAACCAAATTCTCTGTTCCTCTGGGCGAAACCAAGTATTTAAGCGCTACACCTCTTGGCAGTGGTACTACCCTCAGAACTACCATTACCGAAGTTACCGCTAATGATAATTGGTGCGTGAAAATCGAGTACCCCAACGATGGCAAAGAAACCGTCAACATCACCTTGAAGGACGCTACTCTTTACAACAAAGCCACCAACAACTACAAGTGCTTGACTCTGGGCAGCACTGATAACAACAACTTCAACGTAAACATCTACGTAGAAGGCACCAACACCCTGACCATCCGCGGCGCTGCTACCGACGAAACAAACGGCTGGAACAAAAAGTACAACAATGCTGCGATTTCCAGCCTTCTGGCAGCCGGCAGAACCACCACCATCACTTCTGTCAACGGCGGTATCTTGGATATCGACGGCGTTGGTGGCAAGAACAACCAGAGAGGTATCTACTCCGCAAATGATCTGGTTTTGAAGGACGCTATTGTTAACATCGACATTGAGGGCGGCACCTCCTCCGACTATGCGCCCTGCATCATGTCCGGTGGCAATATCACCATCGACGGCGGTATTGTAAACCTGACCCACGGCAACAAGATCTCCACCATCTATGCTTCCGGCTCTACTAAGCTGCCTGCTCAGGACGGCGGTTCCATCGGTGGCGAGCCCCGCAACATCACCATCCGCAATGGCGCTGTGGTCAACTCCACTTCCGGTACCCTGGGTTCTGAGCCTATGGTATCCGCAGGCGCTTTTGCTGCATCCGGCGCTGTGATCATTGACCGCTCCGATGTGACCATCGCAGCCGCATCTGCTGATAAGTCCCTTCGTCCCATCGCTGTTGCCAGCTCTACTGTTATCAACGAAGAAGCCAAGACTTACGTTGCAGAGTTTGTTGCAACGATCACCAATGCTACCGCGAAGATCGCAAAGACAGCTGACACCACTGCTGCTGAATTTGTTCTGGAAGACTACACTGCCGCTGTTGCTGCTTCTACCGAGTACCGGTACATGAAGATCACCCACGAGTGCTATACCACTACCGGTGATACCGACTGCACCACTGCTGACAACTGCTCCATCTGCGGCGCTCCTATCCCCGCAGAAAGTGCCCACAAGGCTCCCGAGAAGAGCGACTGCACCAAGGACGCTGTCTGCACCAACCCCGGTTGTACCTACGTCTTCACTCCCGCTTCCGCAACCGAGCACAAGACCACTACCGCACAGACCGACTGCACCGTTGCTGTGAAGTGCGACCACTGTGATCAAATTGCTATCGCTGCCAAGGAGCACACCGTTGCTGACGACGGCGACTGCACCACTGCTGAAAAGTGCTCTGTTTGTAACAAGGAAGTTACCGCTGCTAAGGCTGCTCACACTTACACCGACAACACCGATGCTTCCTGCAACAACGCAGGCTGCACCAAGACCCGTGTTGTTGAGACTCCCAAGCCCGGCACCAACGGTTCTCCCGCTACCGGCGACACCATGAACCTGACTCTGTGGTTCTCCCTGATGGCTGTTTCCGTAATCGGCTTTGTTTCCGTTCTTGTTATCAGCAAGAAGAAAGTTGCCTAAGTTAATACCATAAAAAGGTAGACACCCAAGGTGACTCCAAAAAGTTAGATAACTATTTCTAACTCAAATCGTTTAAGCTTCCGAAAGGGCTTGCTATCTGTGTAATACAGGTGGCAAGCCCTTAAATTTTTCCTGAATACGCCGGTTATTGTAGTAATCTATGTATTCAATAAGCGCTTATTGTTCTTACAGATATTTGATTGTCTCGCCAAAATCAGACAAAATACTGCAAGGACTGGACTTTTTGAACGAAAGTAATTATAATAATAAATTATAAGATAATACGCATTCGTATGTGGTTTTTACCTGCGGTTAATGGACCCTCACACAGCGAAAACGTGTATGATAAGGTCTTGCCGGAGACGATACAGACTGCTTCGGATAAATTCGGGGAGGTGCTCCTTTTGACAGAGAAAGATTTAAAAAAGCTGAACCGTTATCAGCTTTTGGAATTGCTGGTAGTGCAAACGGAACGGGCGGATAAGCTGCAAGCTCGTTTGGACGAAGCGCAGCAGCAATTGAGCAATCGGGATCTTAAAATTTCCTCCCTGGGCTCCATTGCGGAAGCTTCCTTGCAATTAGGGGATGTTTTTCAAGCGGCCCAAACAGCTGCGGATATGTATTTGGATGCCGCAAAGAAACATGCAGAAGAAATCGAGGAAGCTGCCCACAAAAAAGCCGCGGAGATACTTGCCCAAGCGCAAGCGCAGGCACGCCGCATTAAGGGTGAATGATATTCTATGGGAAAATATATTGCCAAACACAGCAAGCGGGACATGCCACCGCTGGACGCTCTGCAAAAAGAGCTTAATCGGGAGCGCTATAAACGCCGTTTCCGCAGATTGCTTCGCAGCACAGTAAACGCATTGATCGTTGTGGCTGCGGTTGCTGCTCTGGTTGCCACATTGATCCTGCCGGTGCTGCAAATTGCAGGTACCAGCATGGAACCAAATCTGAACGATGGGGACATTGTTCTTTTGGTAAAAAAGAAAGATCTGCAAACAGGCGATCTATGTGCGTTTTATTATTCCAATAAAATACTGATCAAACGTGTCATTGCGACTCCGGGTGATTATATTTGGATCGAGACCGACGGCACTGTTTATCTTAACGGCAAGCCTTTGGATGAACCGTATGTCAGCCAGAAAGCATTGGGTGAATGCGATGTGGAGTTTCCGTATCAAGTACCGGAGAACAACTACTTTGTAATGGGAGATAAAAGAGAGACTTCTATCGACAGCCGAAGCAATTCGATCGGTTGTATTCCGGGGGACCAAATAGTTGGAAGGATCTTTTGTAAGATTTGGCCATTGTCCAAATTTGAGTTTATAGACTAACACCAAATATAGCAATCAGAAAGGAGGTATGATCTTGCCAGAGCGTGAATTGAAACTTTTGGAGCAATTGAATATGCGCAATCGAGACCGCCATAATCTCCGGCAGATCATCCCGACCCTTTCTTTGATCGTTGTATTGATCGTCTTTTGGAGCTTAAAGCTCACAGGTATCGGCATTGCCGGCGAGGCCTTCTGTGGGAAGGAAGAACATGTTCACACCGAGCAGTGTGCAGATTCGTCAAGCCCGTGCACGCTGGAAGAACACATCCACATAGAAAGCTGTTATAGCGATATTACCGCGGATTTGGAGACCAGCGACGATTGGGAAATGACTTTGGCTGATATGGTTCGCGGACCTACCACCAAGGAAAATGTGGTTTTGGTTGCCCAATCTCAGCTTGGCTACACAGAAAGCACTTTGAATTTCCATGTGGATGCCCAAGGTGTACGCCGGGGTATTACCCGCTACGGTCAATGGTACGGCAACCCCTACGGTGACTGGTCGGCTATGTTTGCATCTTTCTGCCTGCACTATGCAGGTGTCGAACAACTGCCTGCTAACGCAGGACCGGAAGCCATGCGCCTGGAATGGGAGAGCGCAGGTCTCTACAAAGCTGTTGGAGAAACCACCCCCGCGGTTGGTCATCTGATCTTCCTGCATAAGGGCGAAAACGAATACCCCGGTGCGAACGCTGTGGCGATCATCACAGGTTTTGACAAAAACACAGTTACGGTCATTGAGGGAGATCTGGACAATGCCGTTGCTGAAACCCAGTACCCATTGGACGATGCGGCAATCATGGGTTACGGTCTTACCCCGGAAGCGGATGCGGTGATCGTTTTGGACGAGCCTGCTGTCATAGGTGAAGATTGCACAGTCTGGCTGGACGGAACGGATGGCGGTCTGGGACATCTGACCGGATCTCCCAATACCGCCTATGCCACACAAACCGGCGCCGTTCTGAAACTGCCCGAGAGCTGGACCTCTCCCAGCAAGTACAGCTATAAGCTCCGTGGCTGGTACGACGTGACAAACAGCCGGTACTATCCGGCAGGCGGAGAAATGGAAGTAACTGGGAACGCGGTCCTCTACGCAGACTGGGTCGCAACCACCTATGATATCGGCACATTCAATGCCCAGGTGGCCGAAACCGTCAGCACCAATTCCTTTATCACTACCCACATGTTTGACTACAATTACCTGTTCAATGTTCAGGCCTCCAACGCCCAGGTAACCGTCAACAACCGAAGCCACTCGGAAACCTGGTCAATGGTGACTTCCGGAAATGTCAATTACGGGGGCAATTCGACCATTGACTTTATTTTCGGTGAAGCCGATAGCGAGGGCCAGATCAGCAACCCCAGAAACCGCGACAACCGCAACCGTTACCAAAATGCCGATACCATCTCCGCCGGCATTTGTACCCCCACCATGCGAGATCTTCTGTACTCGCCAAGCAACGCCTTTGACCCGACCACCGGCAAGGGCATCATCGGCAAGACATATCTTGGCACAGGCGATCACCTGTTCCAGATCATGGATGATCCCAGCGATGAGCATTACGGCTATCATTACTATGATTCCTTGCTCAACGCAATTTCTTACAATCAAACCAATCGCCGCTTCTACGTCTATGAATACCTGTCCGCTACCTCCGATGCCATCGGCAGCTCCTATGCGGATTTCCTGCCCCTGAACTCCCCCTATGCCAACACCAACGGCAAGACTATGCGCACCTACACCTACAACGGTCAAAACGGCGAGTATCAGGGAGTGACCCACTACCGCTACGACACCTCAGAAACAGAAAGCGGCGTGTATACCGAGTTTGCCTACGGTATGCGCTCGGATATCAACTTCTTCCTGCCCAACGATCCGGGCGCCGGCGGTAACAAGGACTTAAACGGAAAGGATATCGAGTTTGAGTTCAGTGGCGACGATGATCTGTGGGTGCTGATTGACGGCATCCTGGTGCTGGATATCGGTGGTATCCACCAACGGATCGCCGGTGATATCAACTTCTCCACCGGTGTGGTAACCGTCAACGGCAGAAATGCCACCAGTCTGATGGATCTGGGTATTACCGCCGGTGACCACACCCTGACCGTTCTGTACCTGGAACGTGGCGCATCCATGTCCAACTGCTCCATTTACTTTAACCTTGTTCCCCGGTTCGGCTTGGAGATCCAAAAGGAGGATGTTCTGACCCAGCAGCTGCTGGACGGCACACAGTTCACTGTCTACGAAGACTATGAATGCACCAAGCCCGCAGAACTTTGGGAGAGCGAAGATACTTATAACCTGGACCTGACAGACGGCACGCTGAATCAGTTCCAAAGCACCTTCACCGTCAAAGACGGCACCGCAAAGCTTTGGGGGCTGGGTTCGGGCAGCACCTACTACATAAAAGAGACCGGGCCTCCTTCCGCAGAAGGCTACGGCATTGCAGAAGGTGTGATCCGGCTAACCATTGAAAAGGCCGGCTATGCCACCTATCAGGTGGATGTAGTGGAAGATGCCGACGGCAACCAGCCCTCCAAGGGCTTCACTGTCCACGGTATAAACATCGATGAGGAGACCAAAATGGTCTACATCGTGGTGACCAATGCGCCGGAGACGGTGACGGAGACGACCACCGTGCAGGTGATCAAAAAGTGGGAGGACAACATCGACCATAGCAACGACTACATTCAGGCCTACCTGACTGTCACCGACCCCGACGGTACTGTCCGACGGATCCGTGAGGTGACCCTCAGCAATGAAAACGACTGGATGTACCTGTGGACGAACTTGCCCAAGCACGATTACGACACCATGTCAGAGGTGACCTACGGCATTGAGGAATCCTACGAATCCGGCTACTACTCCACTGTCCGTAAGATCACAGAAATCACCATTTCCAAGACCCAATGGGCAGAAGCTAACTCCTTTAAAACAGGAGAAAGCTACATTCTGCAAAACACCAACGGATATCTTTCCACCAACACCGCATCCTCCTCCAACGTCAAACTGATGTGGGTGGATGAGGAAACGGCCAAGTCCTCCCAACTGGCCACCTGGACGGCTTACGTCAGCAACGGAAAGGTGAAATTCACCAACGGCGCCGGCCAGACCCTGACTATGTACAGCAGCGGCAACACCCGTTACTTCTATGCCACCACCGATAGCTCCAGCTATCAAAGCTTTACCCCGGTGGATGTAGGTACAAACAACGGTGGCGGCTTCCAGTTCTACATGACCCGAAGCAACCGCAACTACTACATGACCAACCTGACCGCCAACAACGGCCGAATCAATGCTGCTACCAGCAGCAACAATGCCATGGTACTCAAACCCATGACAAAGGTCACCCAGGAGAGCATCCTGCCTGTGCAGGACTGGGCATATGAGATCACCAACTCCCCCTTGCCTGTGTCCAATGAAACCTCTGTGACGGTGAAAAAGGAGTGGAACATTCCCGAAGGATATGACGAAACTCTATATCAGGAATTTGCCGTTACCGTCCGGCTATTAGCCAACGGTGTGAACACAGGACGAAGCGTAACGCTGACTCTAAAAAACGGCTGGCAAGGTATCTTCCAGGGTCTTCCTTATAAGGACGTATCCGGAAATGTGATCCAATACTCGGTGGTCGAGATATGGGAGCGGTATCGATGGTCGGTAGAATACGGGCCAATCCTCACATCCGGTGGATCGCCCCCCACTTACTCCACCACCATCACCAACACCTACACCCCGGGCGGCCCTGAGCTGCCTGCAACGGGCTCTGCTGCCCGACTGCTCTATGTATTATGCGGAACCGGCATCATACTGGGAACGCTGGTATACGGAATCGGATCAAGGCGCAAGCGGGAAGGGAGGTTTGAATAGCCTTCTGATCGCGGCAAACATTGCGCCGTGACTCCGATCCCAAATATAAAAAGTATAAAAATATATTGAAAGGAATCAATATTATGAAAAAGTTGTTTGCAATTTTATTGACCCTGACACTGGTGCTGTCCTTTGCAACCGTCGTATCCGCCGCTGACGAGCAGACTGTACAGAACATCACCAATAACGAGGTAAATACTTCCGGCAGCATCACCATCAACGGTGTTTCCGCCTCCAACAACACCTACGCCATCTATAAGATCCTGCACCTGGAAAGTTACAAAGTGACCTCCAAGGTCTACTCCTACAAGATCGAAAATGGCTGGGAAGGCTTCTTCGCTACCGAAGATGCTCTGAAATACGTTGCCATCGCCAACAGCTACGTCACCTGGGTCGCAGGTGAGGACGACGCTACCGTGGCCGCTTTCGCAAAGCTGGCTCTGGCTTACGCACAGGCGCATGGTATTCAGCCCCTGATGAGCTCTGCCAACGAAGGTGAGTTTATTGTCACCGACGGCGCAGGCAAGTTCTCCAACCTGACTCTGGGTTACTACCTGGTGGACTCCACTGTGGGCGCCCTGTGCGGCCTGTCCACCACCAACCCCAACGCTTCCATCAACGCTAAGAACGGCGCTCCCACCCTGGACAAGCAGGTACAGGAAGACTCCACCGGCAACTGGGGCAAAACCAACTCCGCTGACATGGGTCAGACCATTAAGTTCCGCACCACCATCTCCGTCCATGCCGGTGCGCAGAACTACGTACTGCACGACAAGTTCGCTGCTGGTATCTCCTTTGAAGGCATCACCAGCATCCATCATGTGGTTCCCGGTATAACCACCGAAGAGGGCAAAGTCGTTCCTGACGAATACTACACCGTTAACACTGCACCCACCGACGGTTGCACCTTCGAGATCGCCTTCACCCAGGCTTTCTGTGATCACCTGCAAACCAACGACAAGGTCATCGTATTCTACAACGGCGCCTTGAACGCTTCTGCCAAGATCGGCACCAACGAAAACAAGAACGAGACCTGGCTGAACTTCGGCGAAGGCAATGTCACCGCTACCGATTTCACCACTTCTTACACCTACGGCATCGATATCATCAAGACCGACTCTCAGAACACCCTGATCGACGGCGCTGAATTCCGTATCTACGACGCAGCGACCGGTGGCAATGAGATCCCTGTTGTCAAGGTTGACGCTGAAACCTATCGCCTGGCAGATGTCGGCGAAACTGGTGTGAACATCGTTGTTACCAATGGCGAAATGCGTGTTATCGGTCTGGACAACGGTACTTACTATCTGGAAGAGAAGGTCAACCCCCATGGCTATAACAAGCTGACCGCTCGTCAGAGATTCATCATCTCCGACAAAAACCTGGATGCGATCTTCAACGACGATGTGTTCTCCGTTGGTTCTGGCGTTCACGTTGTGAACAAGGCCGGCACCATGCTGCCTGAGACCGGCGGTCTGGGCACGCTGCTGTTCACCGTGCTGGGCGGTGGTACCGCACTGGGTACCGGTGTTGTACTGGTAACCAAGAAGAGAATGTCCAAGATCGAGGATGAGGACTAATCCTCCGGCTTAGCAAATCATATCCCGGCAGGAGCATCCGCTCCTGCCGGGAGACCCCCAATAACATCAGGGAGAGACCTATGAAGAACAGAAAAACTACCATCATTCTTTTAATATCGTTTTTGATAGGCCTGTCCGTGCTGTTATACCCGTCCGTCAGCAGTTATTGGAACTCCAAGACGCAAAGCGAGGCCATTGTTGACTACGAATCTATGCTTGCCCAATATACGCCGGAGGACTATACCGCTATATTCGCCGAGGCAGATGAATACAACAAAAAGCTTTTAGGATTGGAAGAACCGCTGATTGAGCATTCCCGCTTGACGGAATATCATCGTATTCTCAATGTGAGCGGAACCGGTATGATGGGATACATTACCATTCCCAAAATCAGCCAGGAGCTGCCGGTTTATCACGGAACATCCGACGGTGTGCTTAGTGTTGCAGTTGGCCATTTGGAAGGTTCCAGCCTGCCTGTGAGCGGCGAAAGCACCCATAGTGTAGTATCTGCCCATAGAGGCTTACCCACCGCGGTACTTTTTACCCATCTGGACCGGTTGGAAGTGGGGGACACCTTTTCCTTCACCATCCTTGACCGCACCATTACCTACGAGGTGGACCAGATCCGTATTGTTGAGCCCCACGATACCAGTTTGATTCAGATTACAGAGGGCAAGAACTACTGCACCCTGCTGACTTGTACACCCTACGGCATCAATACCCAGCGACTTTTGGTCCGTGGTCATCAGGTGGATGCAACCCAAACCCGCAGCATCTATGTTGCCAATGAAGCGTATCGCATTGAACCGCTGATCGTTATGCCCATTGTAGCCCTTCCGATTATTTTTGTGCTGCTGATTTATGTGATGGTTGCACCGGTGAAGAAAGAAACCTTGGGGGAGGATATTTCATGAAAAAACGCATCCTGCCGCTTATATTATTGATGGTTATGTGCTTTGCGGCACTACGCCCTCTTTGTGCCAAAGCTGTTACACCGTTGGACCCCGATGCCAAGGCGAGCTTAACACTGCACTATCAAAAAGATGGCGTAGCCTTTGGTGATCTGCCCATCGGTATTTACCGGGTTGCAGAAGCATTTTCAGACGGCACGTTCGAGCTAATTGAACCTTTTTCGTCTTATCCTGTGAACATTCACGGTATCACAAAACAGGAGCAGTGGCACAATGTAACTCAGACATTGTATTCCTACATCGTTGCCAATCAAGTGGCTCCTGATCAGGAAGCGAAAACCGACGCAAACGGAACAGTCCGCTTTTCCAATTTGGAAACGGGTCTGTATTTCGTCCGGGAGGTAATTACGGAAAACACAAGCGGTACTTATGTATTTAACCAGTTTATGGTTTATGTGCCTACACCCCAGCCTGACGGCTCCTACGATTATGAAGTAGAAGCAAAACCGAAATGCACGAATTTCCTTCCCAAAAAACAGTACAGCGTAACAAAATTGTGGCAAGACGGTGGCAATCAAAATGTCCGACCCAAAGAAGTGACCATTGACATCTACAAGGATGGGGTGCTGCATAACACGCAGGTTCTAAACAGCGATAACAACTGGTCTTATACTTGGTACGTGTCTGGCAATGATCAAGGGAAGTGGACAGTGGCAGAAAAAGATGTTCCGGATGGCTACAAAGTGAACATTCAGCAAAATGGTAGTACCTTTTCCATTATCAATACCTATCAAACGACTCCGGAAACCCCGCAGACCGGCGATACTTTCACGCCACTGCTTTGGATCATGCTAATGTGTTTTTCCGGAATCATGCTGGTGATCCTTGGCGTTTATAGCAGGAGGCGCAAATGAAAAAGCACAAATTCCCGCTTCTTTTGGTGCTGGGTATCAGTCTGATTCTGATAAGCGTTTCTTTGCTGTTTGCTTTTCACATTTACATGTACCATGGCACACAACATAGCCAAAGAATCGTGTTGCAAATGAATGCGATTCTGCCGGAAAGAACAGTGGGTGTACCTGGGATATATACTGATTCCAGAATGCCGGTTTTGTCCATCAATGATGTAGACTATGTAGCTATGCTTGATATTCCTGCGTTTGGTGTTACCTTGCCCGTAGCCGATCAATGGGATAGTAAAAATTTATATTGCGCGCCCGGTCGCTTTTCAGGCAGTGCCTATGACCAAACGTTGGTAATTGGTGGCGCAGACTCTCCGGGGCAATTTTCCTTCTGCGATCAGATCGACAACGGAGCAGTGATTACCGTTACTGATATGACCGGCGCTCAGTTTTCATATACTGTTTCTCGTGTTGATCGAGCCAAACATGCCGAACCCCAATGGCTTATGTCTGCTGACTACGGCTTGACACTTTTTTGCCGAGATGCTTATTCTATGGAGTACATTGCGGTAAGGTGTCGGTTGTCTTACGGTTAATATCTCACAATGGCTACCATGGGTCGGTGCAAAGCACCGGTGGTTCTCTTATGCAAAAATACCTCTCAATCCTTACCTGGGTTGGAAGGTATTTCAACTACGCACGCAAATACATTCCTCACAATGTGCTCCGGTTCGTGTTTGCGCGTTATGGTAAGCAGTTATAGCAGGACTTCATATAGAAAAAATGCGGCCGTGTCAGTTTTGGTGTCGGTTTCTGTGGTAGTCACCGTGCAGCGCAAAAAAGCCTGAAACTCCAACGAGTTTCAGGCTTTTTTTGTGGAGCTGCTAGCCAGATTTGTCTGCATTTTTGCCCTTTCGCGGGCAAAAATAAAGGTTCGGCTCGGTCCATTAGTATAGCTATGATTGCCACCGGCAATCATAGCTATTATAGATTCGCTGCGCAAAGCACCACCCTCGCCGGCGGCGCTCATCCGCGTCGCATTTACATTATTCAAATCTGCCTATTGCCAAAAGCAAAAGCCCATCCGAATGGATGGGCTTTTGCTTTTGGAGCTGCTAGCCAGATTTGAACTGGCCACCGTCCTCCCACAAAGCAAGCTTTGTGGGAGCCCTTAACGACCTCGGGATTGAAATTTGCCTTCGGCAAAAGCGGATGAGGTCGCCAGTTCCTGCCAAGAAACTAAAAAAGAACTCCGCACCCTAATGGGTTCGGAGTTCTTTTGGAGCTGCTAGCCAGATTTGAACTGGCGACCTCATCCTTACCAAGGATGCGCTCTACCGACTGAGCTATAGCAGCATATCGCACACAGCTTTGCTATTATAACCCAATACAATCGAATTGTCAACCCTTTTTCGCATTTTTTTGCCCCGGTATTTCACTGCACAAAGCACTGCCCAAAATCAGCAGCGCCGGACACGAAGAGCACCGGCAGATTTCTACGTATGCTTGCCATATCCGGTTTTTTTCCGGTCAGCAGCATTACCAACAGCAAGAAACCAAATCCCAAAAAGCCCCGGAAGCAAGCCACTGTTGCCGAGGGCAAGGGAATAAATCTCACAAAAATACCCACCGTACCGAAGATCGCCATGGCAGATAAGAAGCCGCACTTCGCTCTGTTCATATTTCTCTCCCCCATTCCGGCAATCTCTCAAACCGCTGCACCGCGCCCTTGTAAGGAAAGGTGATGCAGCAGGAAAACAGCATGGGTTCGGTTGCCGTATCCCGGCTGCCGTATTTATGGTCGCCCACCAGCGGGTAACCGCGACTGGCAAATTGCACCCGGATCTGGTGGCTTCTACCGGTATACAACCGGACCCGCACCAGACTTTGTTCCCCGGTTCGCAGGCAACGGTAAGCAAGCCGCGCAGCCTTCACCCCGGCGCGCTGCCGTTTTACCACGAACACCTTGTTCTTCCGGCTATCCTTGAACAAAAGATCCTCCCAATCCCCCGACGGGGGCGGTGCGCCGTGAACCATGGCAACATATTCCTTTACCATTTCCCCTTGGGCAATTGTCTTAGAAAGGCTTGCCGCCGTCTGCTTATTGCGGGCATAAACCATCACGCCGCCTACATTTTTATCCAACCGGTGCAGGGTGAAGATCTCCCCGCCCAGCAGTTCGCAAAGGGCTGCCGGCACCTGCTGCTCCGAATCCATGCCCACAGGCTTGATGCAGACCACAAAATCGGCGTTGTTTTCCAATAATTCCACGGTATCACCTCTTAGGATAGTATAACAGACTTTTTTCCAATGTCAAAACTTATTGAATTTTCCCAAAAATCAGGTATAATGATTCCATAAAGGAGGACCGCCTATGACCACCAAAGACTTTCAGCGGAAGCGTCCGCTTACCATTTTTCTAAGCTATTTTGGCAACCACAAAAAGCTTTTTGCTTTGGATATGTTCTGCGCCTGTCTCATTGCCGGGATTGACCTGACTTTCCCCCTTGTGACCCGCAGCGCCCTTTATGATATGCTTCCAGGTCAGATGTACAAGACCTTTTTCATCGTGATGGGGGCAGTGATCCTCAGCTATGTGCTCCGGTCAGGACTGAATTACATTGTAGCTTTTTACGGGCACATGTTCGGTGTCCGGGTGGAGGCGGATATTCGCCGGGATCTGTTCCGGCATATCCAGACCCTAAGCTTCGATTTTTATGACCGTAACCGCACCGGAAAACTTATGTCCCGGCTCACCTCCGATCTGTTTGAGCTGGTGGAACTGTCCCACCACGGGCCGGAAGATCTGGTCACCTCCGCGTTGACCATTATTGGCGCACTGATCGTCATGGGTTCTATTCAATGGCAGCTGGCGCTGATCGTGCTACTGATGATCCCCGTTTTTCTGTTCATTGTCATGAGCATGCGCCGGCGAATGAGCCTGGCTTCTGCCGCCTCCAAGGAGACCACAGGTCACATCAATCAGGAGATCGAGTCCAGTCTGTCCGGAGCCCGCACCGCCAAAGCCTTTGCCAATGAGGAGGCGGAAAGCCGCCGGTTTGATGCCGCCAACACCCTGTTCAAAACCGCCCGACGGGATTTTTACAAGGCAATGGGTATGTTCCACAGCTCCATTGAGTTCTTCCTGTGCAGCCTGAACGTAGTAGTCATCGGCGTGGGCGGCTATCATGTGATGCAGGGCACTATGGATTACCGTGATCTGGTTACCTTCTGCCTGTACATCACTTCCTTTGTGGGCCCCATGCGGAAACTGTCCAACTTCTCCGAACTGTTTGCCAACGGCTTTGCCGGGCTGAAACGGTTTGTGGAGATCATGCGGCTGGAACCCACAGTGATGGACAAGCCCGACGCAAGTGATCTGCAAAATGTACAGGGCGCCATCTCTGTGGAGAATGTATCCTTCGCCTATGACGGCGAACTGGATGTGCTCCGGGATGTTTCTTTGGAGATCGCGCCCGGGGAGACGGTTGCCATTGTGGGCCCCTCCGGCGGCGGCAAGACCACGTTATGTCAACTAATCCCCCGATTCTACGATGTGTCCTCCGGCGCGATCCGCATTGACGGGCTGGATATCCGGGACGTGACCCAAAAATCCATTCACCAAAGCATCGGCATCGTCCAGCAGGACGTATTCCTCTTTGCCGATACCATTTTTGAAAACATTCGCTACGGTAAGCCCGATGCCACCATGGAGGAGGTCATAGAAGCCGCCCGGAAGGCCGAGATCTACGAGGATATCCTGGCAATGCCCCAAGGTTTCCAGACCTATGTGGGCGAGCGGGGAACGCTCCTGTCCGGCGGTCAGAAGCAGCGGGTTGCCATCGCCCGGATCTTCCTGAAAAATCCGCCTATTCTAATCTTGGACGAGGCCACCTCCGCATTGGATTCCGTAACGGAATCCAAGATCCAGCGGGCATTTGATACCCTCGCCCAAGGGCGCACAACACTGATCATCGCCCACCGGTTGTCCACCATCCGTGCAGCAAACCGGATCATCTCCATTGCCGATGGTGAAATCGCCGAATGCGGCACTCACGATGCGCTCCTAGCCCAAGAAGGCATTTATGCAAAGCTGTATCAAACCCAAACCAATCTGCTCCAATAAAAAAAGAGGCACAAATGTGCCTCTTTTTCTAAAATTCCCCTTGCTATTTTGAAAAAGATGATGTATACTATGCTAGTACCTGCCGGTGTGATGGGGAGCGAGGCGACTGCCGCCAGTGGCGGGAGGAAGGAGCCGAGCGAGTGGCAGCGGTCGACAGCTAACGAAGGCACAAAAGTGCCGAGGAAGATGTCGGGCGCCGCAGCAGGCATACACCAAAGGCGCTTATAATAATTACACCTGCCGGTGTGATGGAATTGGTAGACGTAGTGGACTCAAAATCCACCGCCAGCGATGGCGTGCCGGTTCGAGTCCGGCCACCGGCACCAATAAATCCCATAGTGAATGATACATTCACTATGGGATTTTTTTTTGTACCGGTCGGACTCGAACCGCAGGTGAGAGTCCGGGGAGCGAGGCGACCGCCGCCAGCGGCGGAGTCGAGGGAGCCGAGCGAGTGGCAGCGGTCGGCAGATGCCAAGGAGCGCCGTCGACGCGGGCAGATGCCGGGCACCGCAACAGGACACCGGCACCAAAATATGGGATGCCCCAACGGGGTATCCCATATTTTTATTGCCGTGACCGAGGCTCGGGCCCAACTGATCGCAACAGGCCAACGGCGCCGTTTGGGCGGCCTTAGCTGACTGCGTATTCTCAAGCAGGGTCGGTTTAAATAATTCTGCTTGTCATTTGCTCGCAATATGATATACTACTTTCAAAGGGAGATGTACGCTATGACAGTGAAAAAAGCGGATAAGATCATATTCAACGGGCGGCTGATCACCATGGAAGATGAAGCCCTTGCCCAAGCCATTGCGATCAAAGGAGATCGGATCGTTTATGTAGGCACCACCGATGAGGCGATGAAGCTGGCCCACGACCACACCCAGCTTATCGACTTGGGTGGCCGGGTTGCCGCACCGGGATTTGTTGAGAGCCACACCCACAGCGCCGGCAGCGGTGCCAACCTTTTTCTGGTGCTGGATATGCGTCAGGTCTATTCTCTGGAGGAAATGCTTTCCCTGATTCGGGAAAAAGCAAAAACCACACCCAAAGGCCAATGGATCCTTTGCCAGGGTTACGACGAAACCAAATTTTGTGAACCCGGCGCCGTACTGACCGCAGAGGTTTTGGATCGTGCCACTACGGAGCATCCGGTCTACGCGCAAAGAACTTGCGGCCATATCGCCGTAGTCAATTCTATGGCGGCGCGTCTGAGCGGTTTTTCCGACGATTCCGTAGATCCTCCGGCCGGTGGGCATTTCTATAGGGATGAGAACGGTCATTTCAACGGAATGATCTCCGAATCGATCATGTGGGGAATGGTCGCAAAACCTGCCTTCACTGCTGAGCAGATAAAAGGCGGCGTTTTAGAGGGTGTTCAGCCTTTGTACTTCCGCCACGGCATTACCGCCACCACTGACATGGGTACAAAAATTCCCATTGCCCATATGCTGAAGGAAGCCAATGATGAGGGTGCGCTGAAGCTGAAAATCGGCATTTATCTGAACGGCAAAAGAACGCGTTTGACGCCTACAAACCTGGAGCGTATTGAAAACGCAAAAGCGAAGCTGGGTCAATGCGATAAAAATCTCCATTTCCTGGGTGCTAAATTCTACACCGACGGCTCTACCGGTGGCAGAACTGCGGCCTTTTCTCAGCCTTATGCAGACGATCCCGAAAATTTCGGACAGATTTTTATTGATCAGGCGCATTTGAACCGGGATGTGCTGGCATATGCACTGGCAGGCGTTCAGGTAAGCATCCATGCCATTGGTGACAGAGCCATTGAAGCCGCTTTGCAAAGCATGGAATACGCGCAAAGCCAGGGGGCGGATGTGGAATCCCTTCGTTTCCGAATCGAACATCTGGAGTCTCCCACGTTGGAGCAGATTTCCCGTATGCAGAAGCTGAAGATCTGCGCCGGACTCTCCTCCGCCTTTATTTACGGCCTCGGCGATTCCCATCTGGAAGCGTTGGGCTATGACCGGCTTGTAGACGCATTCCCTGCCAAAACCTTAATGGAAAATGGGATTCCCGTTGCCTGCAACTGTGACTTTCCCATTTGCAATGTCAATCCCATGTTGGGCATTTACTCTATGGTGGCGAGAAAGACCGAAAAGGGTCAAAGCTTTGGCGGCAAAAAGGAAGCGATCGATCGCATGGACGCCTTGAAAGCCTACACCATAAACGCTGCCTATCTGCTTTGGAAGGAGCAGGAGCTCGGTTCCCTGAAGGAAGGGAAGATTGCTGATCTGGTCGTATTTGAAGATGACTTCCTGGGCGTGGCTGATGATGCGCTGAAGGATGTGCGCGTCTATATGACGATCGCAAACGGTGAGATAGTATATCAGCTGGAACAGTAAAAAAGTTTTGAAAAAATGCAACGCTCAGCAGTTTTGCGTTGCATTGTATCAAAATGCGTAGTATATGCCAAAATAAGAAAGAGAGGCGTAAGCCTCTCTTTCTTATTTTGGTAGACAAAGGGAGACGGACTCGAACCCATAGCAGTGGGACTGTCCGGTGGACAGTTCCTGCCACCAGTTCAAAAACTGGTGGCTACAATAATTTTTGCCAAAAGCAAAAATGCAAATCGAGTCCGGCCACCGTTCCTATATTTCAAGCACCGCGACAAACCACCGCCACCAAAAATTCCGAATGCAAAAGCGTTCAGGATTTTTACTTTGATTAACAAAAAAATCATCCACCGGCTAAACCGGTGGATGATTTTTTATGCTTCTATCTGCACAGGAACTGCTTCCTTGCGTTTTTTCTCTTTATCGCGCAGATACCACAGTACCGCAGCTGCGTCAAAGAGCACCCAGCTCACAACGGCAAGGACACGACACACCGTTACCACCGGCAGCGCCTGCGCCTTTACCGTAGTGTTTTCGCCAATGCCGTTCATGGCAGCAGAATTTGCCAGGGTGTATAAATTATAATGACAGGCATTTCGCAAAGCGGTTACAATCACCGGATCATTCTCATACACATTCAGTGCTTTTCGGTCGTTGCGCTTTGCCCCGTCAATGACAGTCAACCCCGCCAGAATGTCCCCGGCAGCAGATACGCTCTGCCCAATGACCATACCTTTGCCGCCCCATTCCTGCCGCAGGATACGGCTCAGCAGATCCCCTGTCTCGCCGGACACCGCAATACCGGTGGTCTGCCGGTCCTCCACGGCGTATTGGAAGGCGCGCAAATACCCCTCCCGGGCAGATTGGGCATTCTGCCACCGCGCAGGCACTGCCTCCATCACCGCATTCACACCTTGTTCCTGCATCCCCCGCACTTGGGCGGCGCGCAGCTTTCCGGTCAAAAAACTGTCTTCAAAAGTACCGCCAAAGCCCTGCAAGACCGTCTTGCCGTCAGCCAGCGCGGTGTTGCCCACCGCCTTACCTATGGCATACAGCAGTTCTGTATCGAAGGTTGCTGCCAAAAGTTCCTCATCCACCGGCAGTTCCATGGTCTCACGCCGGGCGCCGGGCGCCTGAGCAGAGCCTACCGGCATGATAAAAGCATGGGCATCTGCCACCATGGTAACCATTTCGCCAAAGGTAAGCTGGTCCAGAAGGGTCTGCCACTTAGGGTCGTCAAAGGAGAGTCCCGCCACGTCAGAGAGCTTCACGCCGTTATCCGCGCCCAGGGTGGGCATAGATACGGTAGCATGCTCCCAGGGTTCATAGGGCTGCCGAAAATCGGCAGCATCAACCGTTTCAGATTCTGTCCCAAACGTACCCACCCAATCCTGCCGGGATACAGTGGGAGCATCCGTATTTGCAGAATGGTTGGTGATAGCAACACCGTTTTTACCGGTGGCGTAGGTCTGAGTATCCTGGACATCCTGCGTCCAGCCATACACCAAAGCGCCATCAGCTGCTGCATCCATACGTCCGCCGGTATTCTCCGGAGTAAAGCCCTTGGCTGCCAGAATTTGATTGATGGCATCATGGGCATGGGCGGCAACCGTCAGATAATGGTCACCTGCGTCCAGAATATACGTACCTGCGCCCTTGGCATCATAAGAAGCAAACTCCCGGCGGTCCACATACACCGTGACCCGTTCACTGCTCCCCGGCGCCAAGGATGCAGTCTTGGCAAAACCCATCAGCCTCACCGCCGATTTCTCCACGCCATGCTGCTTGTCATAATCGGTATAGGGCGCCTGTCCATAGACCTGCACAGTCTTTCTGGCGGCGATATCGCCCGTATTGGTCACTGTCACATTGACTGCAAACCGATCTTCCTGCGGATCATATACCGTTTCCATATCGCTATAAGCGAAGCTGCTGTACCCCAATCCAAAGCCAAAGGGATACGCCACATGATCTTTGTAAACAAACTCCCCGGCATTCCCGGTACCCATAACATAATCCCCATAGCGGGTCTCCCAGTACTGATAGCCGATATAAATGCCCTCTCTGCCAGCAGGGTATTGGCTATGGTCGTAGCACCAGGTCTGGGACAGTGAACCGGCAGGGGCTGCGCCCGCAAGGATCGCTGCCACGGCATCCGCGTCTGCGCTGCCCACCCACAGCGCCGCATCCACCCCATACTGCAAAAGGTTCCTATTGGTGGATGTTTGCAGCACTACAATGATTTTCTCCACGGTTCCGGCAGACTTCTTTTGGGAAAGATCCTGTAAAATCGCCTGATCTCCGTCGCCGGACAACACCGCCACAGCGTACCCACCCTTTTCCCCGCCGGTCTGAAAACCACGGTCTGCCAAGGCTTTCTGCAACTGCTGGGTGTCTGCAAAGCAGCTTAACTGCGCGCCGGTCGGCAAGGGCAATGCGCCATTTTCATTTAACAGCAGCACCGCGCCCTCTGTCTGCGCCTGTTGGGCAAGCGTTGCTGCCAACACCCCATCCGCCGGGAAAATGCCTGCGTTTTTATCCCGGTTTGCAAGACGCCAAAAGCTACCGCCCAAAACAGTGGCCAACTGATTGTCAAACGATTTGGCAACGATGCTAAGCGGTGTAAAAAGCAGCGCCGCCACCAAAAAGATGATCGCCGCTGTCTTCCATGGGAATACGCCTATGCAGACCATTCGGCTACATTGGTTTTTCCATCCTTTTCGTTCCTCCATGGCAAATTCCTTCTCTCTCATATTCTAAAAAAATTGTACTATACCCACAGTCTAAAATCAAGAATAATCTCCCCAAAAACGTCTCTGTCATTTTCTTCCAATGCAAAATAATATCTTTTTTCTGTATATTTGAAAAAACAGTTGCAAAAATAGAAATGCCGTGCTATAATACCCCGTGTGTCCGACGCCGGACAACCTAGATTGGGATGTCGCCAAGCGGTAAGGCACCAGACTTTGACTCTGGCATTCGTAGGTTCAAATCCTGCCATCCCAGCCATTTGACCCGCTAGCTCAGTTGGCAGAGCAACTGCCTTTTAAGCAGTGGGTCCGGAGTTCGAAT
>JBGVON010000087.1:0-5415 GCA_045126495.1 Faecousia sp. | reverse complement strand
CCAGATCATCGCATCTGCGGTTCATGTAGGCAGCGGACAGGTGCGCTGTGCCCACGGCATTCTGCCGGTTCCTGCTCCTGCAACGGCGCATATCCTCCGGAATGTTCCCATCTACGGCGGCAGCATCAAGGGCGAACTTTGTACGCCCACCGGTGCGGCGCTGCTGAAGCATTTTGTCACAGAATTCGGTGATATGCCTGCTATGAAAGTGAATTCCATTGGTTACGGCATGGGCAAAAAGGATTTTGAACGGGCGAACTGTGTCCGTGTGCTGCTGGGAGAAACCAAGGAGAAGCCGGAAGGCATCTGGGAATTAAACTGTAATGTGGATGATATGACCGGTGAACAGATTGGATTTGCACTGGAAACCTTAATGGAGCTGGGTGCTCTGGATGTGTTCACGATTCCCATTGGCATGAAGAAATCCCGTCCCGGAATCCTGCTGACAGTTCTGTGCAAAGAGGCCGACAAAGAAAAGATGGTTTCGCTGATTTTCAAACACACAACAACTCTGGGCATCCGGGAGAAGTTCTGTTCCCGTTACACGCTCCAGCGCAAGGTGGAAACCGTGGACACTCCCTACGGTGTTATTCGCAAAAAAGTAAGCGCCGGATATGGTATCCAACGCAGCAAATACGAGTATGAAGATGTGGCACGTGCAGCAAAAGCAAAGAATCTGAGTATTGAACAGGTGTTATCTGAGCTTGAGTAAATAAAGGAAGCCGGCACACCCTTCCCCAAAGGTGTGCCGGCTTCCTGATTAGGATTGGAAATCACTTTGTATTAACTGTTGTCTGAATTATAGCATAGTCTTTTCACTGATGGAAGCCTCCCCGGGGATACTATTTTCAAAAAAATATCCCCCACTGGGGGTTGAACGGGTATAGGGAATCCATTAAAATAAAACCAACGCAGAGAATCACGCAGGAGGTTTCCTATGTACAGTTCCTTTAATCCGTGGAAGCATTATGATAATTACAACGAGGAAATGTTTGTGGATAAATCCAGTGATCTTCCCCAGTGGCCCGTTAAGCTCTGGCAGGTCCCGGAGGTATCTCCTTATTTCCATCAGGCACATCTTTTGATTGCCGCAGATTGCAGTGCTTTTGCCTGTCCGACCTTCCATGATAAGTTGTCCAAAGGTAAGGTGCCGTTGCTATGCTGCCCGGCCTCTGATTTTGATATTGCGACCCGGTTGGAAAAGATATTTTCCAACAATGAAATTGCAAGTGTAACCGTGGTCAAAATGGAAAAGCAATGCTGCCAGGATATGCTGGAATGCGTGTTCCGTGCTGCGAAATTGAGCCGTCTACCCATTCGGATCCAGGTAACAAATCTGTTTGTAGAAGCAGAGGATGTTACTGAATGATTTGCTTAGCATAGTGCAACGCTTAGTAAATCGGCGTTGCATTGTATCAAGTAACGTAGTATATGCCAAATAAAAGAGAGGATACCCAAACGGGTATCCTCTCTTTTATTTCGTGCTCCGCACGGGAAGGGACTCGAACCCATAGCAGCGGAACTGTCCGGTGGACTGTTCCTGCCACCAGTGCAAACACTGGTGGCTACATTTATTTCTGCCGAAAGGCAGAAATGTATATCGAGTCCCTTCCGGCGTATCAAATAGCCAAACATTGTGCTTGCAATCCAATTTTAGAATTAGTATAATATTCCCAGCCAAACATAAAAATGTTAGGATGTAAAATTATGAAAATTGATATGCAATATCTGCTTGAAACATTACAAATCTTGATCGAAACGCCAAGCCCCGTAGGATACTATGTTGAAATGAAACCGCTTTTGGAAAGCTATGCCCAAAAGTTAGGCTACGAAATTTCTTACGACAATCGGGATACTGCCTATATAACTGTGCCTGGAGAAAACGACAGCAAAACGGTATGTATCAGCACCCACGCCGATACTTTAGGCTTGATGGTTCGTGGCTTTAATTCGGACGGTACCTTGCGGGTTCGCCCCTTGGGTGGTGTCAACTTTTCTAATGTCGAAGGTGAAAATGTCACGATTCTTACAAGAAGCGGCAAGCGTTATACCGGTATGTTGGTCTGCGCCCACCATTCTGTACACGCCTTTGCCGATGCACGAACAATGGAACGCAATGAGGATACGGTGTTTGTGCTGTTGGATGAGGCCGTAAATACACCGGAAGATGTAAGAGCCCTTGGAATTCGGCACGGTGATTATATCTGCGTTGAGCCGCGTCTGTGCATCACGGAAAAAGGATATCTGAAATCCCGCTTTCTTGACAATAAGGCCGCAATGGCTTGCAGTTTGGCTGTACTGAAGGAACTGAAGGAGCAGAGACTGAAGCCAAAATATAATACCGTTTTCGCGTTTTCTTTTTACGAGGAGGTGGGCTTCGGTGGTATCTATGTCCCTGAAGTGATCTCCGAGTATGTGGCGGTAGATATCGCTGTTCTTGGCCCGGATGCAGATGGTAGTGAGCAAACGGTGACCATTTGCGCCAAGGATATGAATATGCCTTACGATTACGATCTGACAAATCGCTTGATTGCGGTGGCGGAGCGAAATGGTTGTGCCTATGCTGTGGATCTTTACTTTCGATACGGATCCGATGCCAGTCAGGCGATCAAGGGTGGCAACAATGTCCGCACGGCTGTCTTTGGCATGGGTGCTTATTCCAGTCATGGTGTAGAGCGGACGCATATTAAGGGTATCGAAAATACGGCAAAGTTGATGATGGCATACTTGCTGGATAAGTGATGATAATTTATAAAAAAGGAGCGCTTGTTCGCTCCTTTTTTTGTTGTGCCCCAATTGATTTTCCTAACCTAATCTGCTATACCCCCGAAGGAAATTTACAGAAAGAAGATGCTTAAAATGCAATACACGCATTTTGCCCGGAATGCCACAGGCGGTTTGCCGCCCGTGGCAATTTGCTGTTTCGGAAAGCTGTCAGAATATGAAATAGATCATCCCGTTGGCTCCCTCATTGACGATCCGCTGCAGGCTGCCGCGGAACTTTGTCCGAACATCCTCCGGCGTACGCAAAAGCTTGAATGTCAGCCCTTCCTGAATCAGCGCGTAGACGGATTTGCCGAAGATATTGCTCTGCCACAGTTTATCTGCTTCCTGTTCGGATAGATAGGCGATCAGATCCTGAGACTGTTTTTCGTTGCCGACCATAGGGTTGATCTCGGTGTCGATATCTACCCGGATCATGTGGATGGAGGGAGCGCCGGCCCGAAGCTTTACGCCATAGGAGCCGTTTTTGTGAAGGATTTCCGGGGTTTCCAAAGTCATTTCTTCCGCTGTGGGCATGACGATCCCATAGCCGGTGGCTTTGACGGAGTTCAGCGCATCGGCAATCTTATCGTACTCCTGTTTTACGGCAGACAGCTCCGCAAGCAGCGCCAAAAGCTGCGCGTCATTTTCAATGGACATACCGGCCTTCTAGGTGGGGTGCAAAATCATCAAAAAACGGCCCAGGTGGGGTGCAAAATCGCCTGAAATGGCCCCAAGTGGGGTGCAAATTCGCCCCCAAAGACCTAAAGTGGGGTGCATTGTATCATTTTAGCCCATTTTAGCCAAATAAAAGAGAGGATACCCAAACGGGTATCCTCTCTTTTATTTCGTGCTCCGCACGGGAAGGGACTCGAAAGGGCGGCACCAGTGGGCACACTGGTGTAAAAATTGAGAGCTGGCGAGCAATTTTTAGCCCGTGGGCAAGTCCATCGTTCTGAGAGTGCAGCCGTCAGGTTGTGAAATCAGAACGATTATTTTACGGACAATCCCTCAGTCACGCTGTTCACGTGACAGATCCCTTTATACAAGGACGCCTTTGTGCGGTGCAATAACCCTTGCTATCACTTGTTTTTTCGTCAAGTCTTATAAGAATAATCGTACATCAAAAACCGGGTCATCCCTAGCGGCTGACCCGGTTTAACATGAATACATTCATATTATAAAAATGTATATCACAGCTCTACCCGGCAGTCATAACGCATATCCGGACCGTTTGCGTACAGATGAGACATATCGGAGTAGCATAAGCATCTGGGTGCGGTGAAGCCGTTTGCGTAATTGGGAAATTCCAAAATCGTCACGCCGGTGTGGGTGTATGTAAAACCGGACCACATCAGGTGAATGGGAATGTGCAGCAAGTGGCTCAGCCACGTTCTTGCCATGACGGTGTGGCAGAAGATGGCTACCCGGTCCGGATTCCTTTGCAGGATTCGGTAAACACCGTTTTCTTCCTTATATCCAAGTCGTTCCAGAAAATCCCGACCGCCCTGCTGGATCCTTTGGGCTGCCGCCTGCATACCGCTAGAATTAAAACCGGGTGCTTCAAATGCCCGATCATAGGGCAGATCCATGTAGCCGTTTTCCCGATACCGTGTGTTTTGCACCTCGGAAACGCTCTTCGGCACGCCATCGGGGAAGGGGGTAAGGCGTTCGTCTTCTACTTCGTGGGCCCAGTCCTCGATCTGGCAGGGAAGACTCAAAAGTCGGCAGGCAGGTTCGGCAGTCTGCCTGGCTCTACCCATGGGGGAGGCGTAAATGTGCTGAATACCCGCGTCCAGCATTCGCTTGCCAACAGCTTCTGCCTGCAACTTTCCTCTCTCGGTGAGGGTATCTGTTGTATAGTCCGGTTCTCCGTGTCGCACAATGTATAGCAGCATAATGGTGCCTGCCTTTCTGTTTTCATGATTGTACCATACTGTAAAATCCTTGTCAAACCGCATGTTATTTTAATATGTATGAATAAAACTCCAAAATATGGTCCATACTTACCCCCGAGGAGGGATAATATGGAAATCAAAGATATTATGACCCGTTCTGTGGTGACGGTAGATTCCGGCGAAAGCGTAGAGGTTGCAGCCCGCACCATGGCGCAGCACAATATTGGCGCGCTGCCGGTGATGTCCGGAGGCAAGCTGTGCGGCGTGCTCACGGATCGGGATATCGTTACCCGTTGCCTTGCTGCCAATCGAATCCCGTCCAGTACCCCTGTGAAACAGGTGATGACGGAGCAGGTGACCACTGTCCGTCCCAATATGGAAACGGGCGCAGCTGCACATTTGATGGGCAGGCTCCAAATCCGTCGTCTGCCGGTGGTGGAGGATGGGAAATTATGCGGCATGGTTAGCCTGGGAGACATGGCGGTCCGGGAGGAAACTACCCTTGATGCAGGGGATATTTTGGCAGATGTCAGCAGCAATCTTTCTCAGCGGTGAAGCTCTGAAAAATTTTTTGAAAAAAATCAAAAATAGTTGTTGACAAAAGGGAAGTGGCGTGCTAGAATGAACAGGCTTCACCGCTGGATGTGCGGTTGAGCGAATGTACCTTGTAAATTGAATAACGCAAAGACGAACAAGTAACACCTTGGACAATTGATAAAAATGGAATTGTTTAAGCGTTTTAGAACGAAAAACA
>JBGVON010000086.1:0-5450 GCA_045126495.1 Faecousia sp. | reverse complement strand
TCCGTCGGGTGGACGATTTAGGCCGAATCGTAATTCCCAAAGAGATTAGAAGAACCCTAAAAATTCGTGAGGGTGACCCCTTGGAGATCTACACCGAGAAGGATGGGGGTGTGATTTTCCGGAAGTATTCCCCCATGAGCGATTTGCAGGATTTTGCCGCCCAGATCTGTGAGTCCATCGGCTCGGCAACCGGGCGGATTGCGGCGGTTTCTGACCGGGATACCATTATCGCCCTGTCCGGCGCGCCCAAACGGGAGCTGATGGATAAGCCCAACTCTCCGGAGCTGGATCGGCTCATGGAGCAGCGCACCCACTACCGTTATAACCCCGGCGACCCTCCTGTCAGTCCCACGGACAGCTCCGATAAGTACCGTCTGGGGGTGGCATCGCCCATTCTCAGCCAAGGGGATCTTATGGGCTGCGTGATGCTGCTGATGAACGAAGAAAGTGCCCCTGTCACCGAGGCGGATCAGAAACTGACCCAGACCATCGCGGGCTTTTTGGGCAAGCAGATGGAAAGCTGATACCGATATAGGCGTAGGGACACCCGTCCCCGGGTGTCCGCAAAAGATGCAGGTGACGGACACCGCAGGAGCGGTGTCCCTACGGATTTACAAGTGCTTAACACCGCTTTTCTCTTATGGGAGAAAAGCGGTATTGCTTTTTCGGGGATTTGTACTATAATAATAGGGTTAAATTTATCCGAATGAGGTTTTTTATGTCGAATGTAGCAACTCCCGACCTGCGGGAGAATAAAATGGGCACTATGCCTGTGGGAAAACTCCTATTGACCATGGCGCTGCCCTTGGCGATTTCCATGCTGGTGCAGGCTTTTTACAATGTGGTGGACAGCTTTTACGTATCCCGGATCTCCGAAAGCGCTGTTACCGCTTTGGGACTTGCCTTTCCTGTTCAGAATCTGATGATCGGCTTTGCCACCGGTACCGGCGTGGGTATGAATGCCCTGCTTAGCAAATCCCTTGGGGAGGGCAATCAAAAGCGGGCCAACCAAGCTGCCGGCAACGGTATTTTCCTGTCGCTGTGCTTTGCGGCAATGTTTATGGTGTTCGGTTTTGTGGGCGCGCGGCCTTATTATGCAATGCAGTCCAGTGTTGCGGAAACAGTGGAGGGCGGCACAGCCTATATTTCTATTTGCACCATCTTCTGCCTTGGCATTTTTGTGGAGATCATCGGCGAGCGGCTTTTGCAGGCATCGGGACGGACGGTTTACACGCTGTTTACCCAGGGTTTGGGCGCGGTGCTGAATATTGTTTTAGATCCGGTGTTCATCTTCGGTTTTGAACCTTTGGGTATTGCCCCCATGGGCATCGCCGGCGCGGCGGTGGCCACTGTCAGCGGTCAGTGGGTAGCCGCCATTATGGCGATGATCTTTAATTTTACCAGCAATCCCGATGTGCAGTTGAAGGTGAAGAATCTCCGTCCCAACCTGCCGGTGATGAAGAAAATCCTCACTGTGGGCATTCCATCTATCCTTATGATGGCCATTGGTTCCGTGATGAATTTCGGCATGAGCCAAATTCTTCTGGGTTTCAAGGACTACGGAGAGACTGCCGCCGGTGTGTTTGGCATTTATTTCAAGCTCCAAAGCTTTGTGCTGATGCCCTTGTTCGGTATCAATAATGCTGCCATCCCCATTATTGCCTTTAATTATGGCGCCCGGAAAGGGGAGCGGATCATAAAATTGCTGAAATGCTCCCTGTTTTCGGCTGCGGGGATCATGCTGGTGGGCGTTGGGGTGTTCCAGTTGCTGACAGACCAGCTTCTGAATATTTTTGAGCCGTCGGAGACATTTTTGCTGCTGGGTCGCAGCGCCCTGCGGATCATCAGTATTCACTTCCCCATTGCGGTGGTGGGTATCTGCCTGAGCGCCAGCTTCCAAGCCTTGGGCAACGGTATTTATTCCACCATTGTGTCTTTGTGCCGCCAGCTGATCGCGTTGCTGCCGGCGGCATTCCTGCTGAGCCTCACCGGTAACGTCAATGCGGTTTGGTGGGCGTTCCCCATTGCGGAGGTGGTCAGTTCTGTGACGACCTTGCTCCTTTTTGCCAAGATCTATAAGAATAAGATCAAACCTCTGACAAATTCTGTATCTTAATATCCCGGGCGTACTGTTAATTGGCAGTACGCCCGTAAATTGTGTCTTGGAAAAATAATACCACAATATACTGTGTGATACCAAAAATCGCGACTTTTTTTCTAAAAAAACTTTCTTTTTCAGCCGTTGTGCTTGCAAAAAACCTATGATATAATCATAATCGACTTTTTATGAGGAGGCAGCCTATGAACGGTAATGAGCTGAATATTCCCAAGGCGCACGTCCATAAGCTGCTGTGCGCCAAAAGCCCCGACGCGGCGCTTTTGTATCTGTATATCACCGCCGGCAATGATCCTGCCAAGGCGGAGCAGACCTTGCAGCTTTCTTCGTCCCGCTATTCCTGCGCCGCCGCTACCTTGCGGCAGTTGGGCCTGTGGCCTCAGGAGAAGAATACTCCGGTGTTCTCCGGGGAGCGTCCCCGGTATTCCGAGCAGGATGTGATCTCCGCCATGGATACCGACCGGGGGTTTAAGTCCCTGTACGGTGAGGTGCAGCGGGTGCTGGGCAGAAGCCTGAACACCGAGGAGTTGAAGATCCTGCTGGGCTTTACCCGGTATCTGGGACTGCCTGCGGACGTGATCTCCGTGCTGGTGTGCTACTGTAAGGAACGGGCCCGGGCAAAGGGCAGTCTTCGCAATCCCAGCCTGCGGACCATTGAAAAAGAGGCCTATTTCTGGGCAGAGCAGGGCATTGATTCTATGGAGGAGGCGGCTGCCTTTATTCAGAATCAGAACGTCCGCTGCAGCCAATTGGGGCGGCTTATGGAATTGTTGCAGATCCGGGGCAGAAGCCTCACCCCCGGCGAGGAAAAGTACGCCCAAAGCTGGTTGGAGATGGGCTTTGATGAGGCAGTGCTGAAACTGGCATATGAAAAGACCTGCCTGAATACCGGGGGTCTGAGCTGGGCGTACATGAACAAGATCCTGACCCGCTGGCAGGCATCAGGCCTGTTCACCTTGGAACAGGTACAGTCCGGCGATCAGAAAAAAACCGCCCCCAAGGGCGCATCCGGTACGCCGGGACAGGCGGAGCTGGATGCCATTGCAAAGTTGTTAAGGGAGGACTGACCTATGACATATAGCGCAGAAGTGGTGCGCCGGGCGCGCAGACGGCTGGAAGAGAGGAAGGCAGACCATGCGTCGTTGCAGCAGGCCCGCTTGCAGGAGATCTATGAAAAGCTTCCCCGGGTTCGGGAAATTGATAAGGAATTGCGCAGCTCTATGGTGCAGGCGGTGCAGGCGGCATTTCTCAAAGGAACTGACGGACAGGCGGCATTGGCAGAGGTTCGGGCGCAGAATCTTGCTTTGCAGAAGGAGCGGGAGCGCTTGATCCTCGATCATTTCTCCCCGACATATTTGGACGAAAGTCCGGTGTGCAGCCGCTGCGGCGGCACCGGTTACATCGGCAGTACCATGTGTCCTTGCTTGCAGGAACTGTGCTGTCAGGAGCAGAAAAAGGCGATCCCTTTGCTGGCGGGGGAAACCAAGACCTTTGCAGATTTTTCTCTGGCGTATTATCCTGAGACGGCAGATCCCCAATTTGGGGTCAGCGCCCGGGTCATCATGTCTCGCACACTGGATATTTGCCGCAGATATGCCGCAGACTTCTCCACAAATAGCGGAAATCTTCTGTTTAACGGCGGCACCGGGCTGGGAAAGACGTTCCTGTCTGCCTGTATTGCCCGGGAAGTGGCGGGAAAGGGCTTCTCTGTTGCTTATGAGAGCGCGACCCACCTGTTTACCAAGCTGGAAGATCACCGCTTTCGCCCTGATGGGGAGACTGCCCAGGCAGTGGCTTCTCTTACGGACTGCGATTTGCTGATCGTGGACGATTTGGGTACGGAATTGCCCGGCAATTTCGTCACCGCCACCTTGTACACACTCATCAATGATCGCCTGCTGGCTCGCAAGCCTACGGTGATCTCCACCAATCTTACCATTGATGAGATCCGCCAGCGGTATTCCCCCCAGATCGCATCCCGCCTGCAAGGCAGTTATCAACTGCTGCCCTTTGTGGGGGCGGATATCCGGGTTCTGAAAAATAAGTGAGGAATTTTATGAAAACAGGAATTATTTTTGATCTTGACGGTACGCTTCTGGATACCTTGCAGGATTTGACTGATGCGGTGAACTATACCCTGGGGCAGTATCGTTGTCCGGAACGCACCATGCAGGAGGTTCGCAGTTTTGTGGGCAACGGCGTGGAGCGGCTGATACGGCTGGCGCTGCCCGGTAAGGATACCGATCCGGATGTTGCTTCTGTGATGAAAACATATCAGCAATATTATTCGGCGCATTCTATGGATAAGACTTGTCCTTATGCCGGTGTTGCAGAGGCGTTGGCACAGGTTGCCAAGGAATTTTCTGTGGCGGTGGTGTCCAACAAGCCGGACTATGCAACAAAGCCGCTGTGCGAAAAGTTTTTTGGCAGTGAAATTTTTGCATTGGGACAGACGGATGATTGCCCCAGAAAGCCCGCGCCGGACATGGTGCAGAAGGCCATGGAAGCTATCTGCGTGGAGACCTGCATTTACGTGGGTGACAGCGAGGTGGACGTGCTGACGGCGAAAAATGCCGGCGTGCCGTGCCTGAGCGTGCTGTGGGGCTTCCGGGATAAGGCATATTTGCAGGAACAGGGCGCTTCCCACTTCTGCGACGATCCCAAGAAACTGTTAGACTGCATAAAGGAATTGGTGAAACATGGCCAATGAATTTTACGCCCTTTTGGGTAGAATGCGTTATATCACCCGCTGGGGACTGATGCGGAATACCTTCTCTGAAAACATTCAGGAGCATTCCCATCAGGTGGCGGTGCTGGCGCACGCCTTGGCGCTGATCCGCCGGGATATTCTGCATTTGCCCGGACCGGATCCGGACAAGTGCGCCGTGGCGGCGCTGTATCACGATGCTTCGGAGATCCTCACCGGCGATATGCCCACCCCCATCAAGTACTATAACCCCGATATAAAGGCAGCGTACAAGCAGGTGGAGCGGATCGCCGGGGAGCGGCTGCTTGCCATGCTGCCGGAGCAGCTGCGGGCAAGCTATGAACATCTGGTAATGGAAGATGATGAGGAAGTGACCCCCATCGTAAAGGCTGCCGACAAGCTTTCTGCTTATATTAAATGTGTAGAGGAGCAGAAAGCGGGCAATACGGAGTTTGATTCCGCCGCAGATGCTACCATGGCGATCCTGCGGAAATTGGAACTGCCGGAGCTTGATTGGTTTATCGACAATTGTTTGGAGCCTTACCGCCTGAACTTGGATCAGCTGTAAATTTTATGCCGTAGGGCGGGGGCTTGCTCCCGCCGCTTAAAAAGCAACCACTGCGGTAA
>JBGVON010000085.1:0-32635 GCA_045126495.1 Faecousia sp. | reverse complement strand
ACCAATGCTAAGAAGTATTCGGAGCAATTTCTGTATGACAGACAACATTTCTATAACGCACTAATAACATGACAAAAAACCGAACAGCCGCTGACCATTAGGCCTGCGGCTGTTTTTTTATCTATTCGCCAAATTCAAGTTTGTTTAACTGTTCATATCATATATTCATAAAATTGTAAAAATAAACACCGACTATTCAGATACTTTCGCATCAAAATGATCGGTCTTATTTGGTGGAGATGAGGGGAATTGTTTGCATTTTGCCTTTGGCAAAATTAAGGTTCGGCTCCGTCAAGCCGTCGCCGGCGGTACTCATCCGCGCCGCATTTGATGTGTTCGATTCCCCTCTGCAAAAACCATTACCAATAAAAAAGACCATCCAAGAGGATGGCCTTTTTATTGGTGGAGATGAGGGGAATCGAACCCCTGTCCGAAAGCAACTTGGGAGGACTTTCTACGAGCGTAGTTTGTTATTTACATTCCCTTACCTTGCCGGGAACAAACACCCTGCAAGGTTTAGTAGCTTCATTATGCGTGGTGCGCTCAAAGCTTTGCGCACACACGGTCTCCACTCAGATCACACCCTAGCCCGGCTCGTGGACCTTCCGGGGAGGATGGGCGCCTAATTAGGCAGCCAGAGCAACAGTTTTGTTGTCAGTTAATTTTAAAAGTTACCCGTTTTATCGTGGTCAGGCGCCACGGCCCGCTTATCCAGCCTCACTACCCCCGTCGAAACCAGTACATCCCCATATATGAGGCAATTATGAATAGGGAATAGGGGTGGGGTGCGGTAACACCCCACCAAAATTTTAGAATCTGCCGTAGGGGTCGGGGAGTTTATTAGGTTCGGGATAAGTTTCACCATGGGTATCCACAGTGATAGATGCAATTTTTTGCTCCTCAACAGGGCGGTCCTGCATACCGGTCTTTGTTGCGGCGATAGCATCTACGACCTCCAAGCCGGATGTCACCTTGCCAAATGCAGCATATTGACCATCCAGATGCTTGGCATCTTCATGCATAATAAAGAATTGAGAACCGGCGGAGTTAGGGGATTGGCTTCTTGCCATAGAAAGCACGCCTCTTTTGTGCCGCAGGTCGTTCTTCACGCCATTAAAGAAGAACTCGCCCTTGATGCAGTAGCCGGGGCCGCCCATACCGGTGCCGTCCGGGCAACCGCCTTGGATCATAAAGCCGGGGATGACCCGATGGAAGATCAAGCCGTCATAATAATTGTGGTTGGCAAGATCAATGAAATTGTACACACTCTGAGGTGCGATCTCGGGATACAGTTCACCTTCGATGACACCGCCGTTTTCCATGGTGATCTTAAAAGTAGGGTTCATGTTAATATCTCTCCTTCATTGCACGGTCGATCTGACGCTTAGCGTCCCGTTCGGCCGCAGATTGTCGTTTGTCATACAGCTTTTTGCCCTTACACAGGCCAACTTTCACCTTGACACGACTGCCTTTCAAATAGACAGAAAGGGGAATCAGCGCGTAGCCGTCCTGTTTGACCTTGCCGAACAGCCGCATGATTTCTCGTTTGTGCATTAAGAGCCTGCGGGGTCTGCGTGGATCCCGGTTAAAGATGTTGCCCTGTTCGTAGGGGGAGATGTGCATCTGGTTGATGATCAGCTCACCGTTTTTGATGCCGCACCATGCATCTTTCAGATTCAGAGTGCCTTGGCGAATGGATTTGACTTCCGTGCCGCATAGTTCGATACCGGCTTCCATCTCTTCTTCTACAAAGTATTCGTGATATGCCTCCCGGTTTCGAGCCATGACTTTGATGCTGTCCTTTTCCAGATCTCACACCTCCTTCAATCAGATTTCATAGGTATTATACCATGATTGTCAAGCTACTCAAACAGGAATTTTTCCAGTTCTTTTGGGGAATTGAAGCTATAATTGCAGATTTGACGCATTTCTTCCGATAACTCCGGGAATTCTTCCTTTCCCCAACCGGCAAAGGCAATTTTTACCCCAACGGGTTGGGCCATTTGCCATGCTAATTTCATATCGTCTACGATCAGCAAATCTTGGGATTGTAGATGGTATTTCTCCATAATGTTAATGAGAGGATAGGGGTTGGGCTTTCGCTGCGCCTCCGGCAGATCCCAGCCGTAGATGGCATCCGGCTGTACTCCAAAATGCACATCATAGTCCCGTGTAATATTTTGAATGCTGGAATGGGATACTACACAGACAAGACCGCCTTCCTGTTTTTGCCGTCGGATCACATCACCGATACCGGGGAAGGGGGCGGGGATATGGGTCTTGATATGCTCCATCCAACCAACATACTCATCATGCAATTCCTGGGGTGTAAATTGCCACCGCCGGCGGCACATATCCGCAAAGCCAAGGTTATGGCAATCATGCACATAGTCCCGAAAGCTGATGGACATTCCCGGACGGTATTCGTCTAAAATTTTGCAGAAAAAGGGATAACCGATGGTCTTTTCACTTTGTACTACCGTATCGTCGTGGTCCAACACCAGGCAAGGGTATTTCAGCATATTGTCACCTCACTTTTTGTTATTATAGCAAATCGGCAGGGAAGTGGCAACCGGAAATTACCACTTGCCATATTAGAACAAATGTGCTATAATGACCGTAAGAAAGGGGCGTGGGCGGTGTGGAGCAGGTAAATATGCCTGTGGATGTGATCTCTGTGTGCAGTGCCGATGGGCAGATCCGCCCGCTGCGCTTGCGTATGGAAACGGAGGATCATCAACTTCTGCGGGTGGATATTGATGAGGTGATCAGCAATAAGACTGTGCAGTATGTGGGCATAGAAGCGCAAATTTTTCTCTGTCGGGCGACGGTGCAGGGAAAGAAATGGCTCTTTGAACTGAAATATACCATTCGCAGCCATAGCTGGTGCTTGATAAGGAAGGTGTATTGATATGGCTGAACGGGTGATCTTTCATGTAGATGCCAATAGCGCGTTTCTTTCCTGGTCTGCGGCATACAGGGTAAAGGTGCTGGGAGAAAAGGTAGATCTGCGGCAGATCCCCTCGGTGGTAGCCGGGGATAAGGCATCCCGCCACAGTATTATTCTCGCTAAAAGTACACCTGCAAAAAAGTACGGAATCCAGACGGGAGAGCCTCTGTTTCAGGCGTTGGAGAAATGCCCGCAACTTGCGGTAGTGCCGCCGGATTATGGGTTGTATGTGGAGGCGTCTCGACATTTTGTGGAGCTGCTGCGGCAGTTCAGCCCTCAGGTGGAACAGTATTCTATTGATGAGGCGTGGGTGGATATGACCGGTACGGAGCGGCTTTACGGTTCTCCCCGACTGGCAGCGGAAAAAATGCGGGAGCGGATCTGGAATGAACTTGGGTTTACGGTCAATGTGGGAATCTCTACCAATAAGATCCTTGCCAAAATGGCAGGGGATTTTGAAAAGCCCAACAAAGTACACACCATTTTTCCGGAGGAAATGGAACGGAAAATGTGGCCTTTGCCAGTGCGGGATCTGTTTCTGGTAGGGGAAGCCACGGAGCGGAAGCTGAAAGGTTTAGGGATCTATACTATCGGAGATTTAGCAAAGGCGGATGTGGCAGTTTTGCGAAAACGCCTTGGAAAACACGGGGAAACCATCTGGCATTTTGCCAATGGGCGGAATGCAGATATGGTTATGCCGATACCTGCGGAAAATAAAGGATACGGAAATTCCGTTACTACCGCGCAGGATGTGGTCAATAGAGAGATGGGACACCGGGTGCTGCTGAGTCTGTGCGAGACCGTTGCTATGCGGATGCGTAAGGATGATAAAAGTGGCAGCTGCATCACGGTTCATTTGCGTACCGCTGATTTTTATAGTTTTTCTCATCAATTGCAACTTCACGGCGCCACCAATATTACGTCCCAGCTATTCTGCGGGGCGTGCCGCGCTTTTGACGAGGCGTGGGACGGACAGACACCCTTGCGACAATTGGGTGTGCAGGTGACCAAGCTGGCAAAAGAACCTTATCAGCAGTATGATCTGTTCTCCGGGATCAGTCCTGCCCGGTATGAGCGAAAGCTGCGACTGGATGAGACTGTGGACGCGCTGCGGGATAAATTTGGAGAGAATGTGATCCGCCGCGCCAAATTTTCCAATGAACCGGACGGTCATATGACCGGTGGTTTGGATAAGGCAAGGCGCACCGGCGTTACCAAACCGATCCCGAAGGAATTTTGAGTGGAAAATTTTGGGTAAGCATGTTATTATTGGGGCAGAAACTTGGTTGGAGGATATCTATGGCAATCGTTACATTTTACAGGGGGCATCCTAACCCGCCGAAGACCACCCAAAGAGCGCATATGGGAGCTAACGCCATTATCACTTGTAAGGGAAAGTTGTTGTTGGAGAAGCGCCGTGACAGTGACACATGGGGACTGATCGGTGGCGGCGTCAGAAAGCAGGAAACGGAATTGCAGGCAATTGCCCGGGAAATACATGAAGAGCTTGGTCTGCGAATTTCCAAGGAAAGCTTCCGGAAACTGGCGGTTTACGGCGAACCTGGACGGATCGCGGCGTATCAGGATGGAAGCATCTGGCGTATGGTGATCGTGGTGTTTGCTCTGGAATTGGAGGAAGAACCGCAAATGGCCATCAGCAGCGAATCCAGAGATTTACGCTTTTTTACCAAAGAGGAAATCAAAGATATTGAGATCGTAGTGACCCATAGCGATATTGTGGAGGATTGGTTTATCAATCAATGAAATAATTGCCCGCACCGGTTGGTGCGGGCAATTGCTATCATTTTGCAAAATCCAAAAGCTTTTGGGCATCCAGTTTGTCATAGCTTGCGATAAAGCCAGCCAGTTCCTTGGCGATTTGTTTTGCGCCGCCGATAGAATTGCTTTCGATATTCAGCGGCAGCAGGGGGTCGTGGAGGGAAAGACGCAACAGGAACCAACCGTTGCCGTGGGCCTCGTCCAGATTCACCCGGACACCTTCATAATTGCTGGGTGCAAGGCTCCAACCAGCCTGCTTTTGGGCGTAATCGGTCAGATCGTCAATGACTTGCTGGCCGTAGGACTTGAAGTCCTCCAACAGGATGTTCATGCGGAATTCCACACTTTCGGCGGGTTCTTCCAGCGTGGAAATCAAGGATTCCAGTGTGTAACCTTCTTTTTTGCCACGGGCAAGCTCAATGAGCAGCTTAGTAACCAAATATGCGCCGTCATCCAAGAAGTAATTTTCCTTCAATGCTCCGTGACCGGAGGTTTCGATGGCAAGTTGGCTGTCTTGTCCCTGGGCGTTCAGGCGAATAGATTCATTGATGACGTTCCGGTAGCCTCTCTTAAAACGATGGTGGACACCACCTTTTTCAGCAATGAATTTGCCAAGACCTGTGGATGTAATGGAGTCGGTGACGATGGTGGTGCCGGGATGCTCACGGAGTAAGATGGCAGAGAGCATGGCAATGATGCGATTCCGGTTCAGTTCGCTGCCGTCGGACAAAACTGCGCCGGCTCTGTCAACATCCGTGTCAAAGATAATGCCCAGATCCGCATTTGCCAGCTTGACGGATTCTGTAATGGCTTCCATAGCTTTCTTATCCTCGGGGTTGGGAATGTGGTTGGGGAAACTGCCATCGGGATCCAGGTACCGGCTGCCGTCGGTGTTGGCACCAAGGGGTTTGAGAACTTTGTCTACATAGAAACCGCCTGCGCCGTTACCGGCATCTACCACGATACGGAAGCCTTCTAGAGGCTTTTCTTCGCCGGTAGCAGCGCGGATCTTGTCTGCAAGGATCTTGGCATAGGTATCCATAAATGCTCCGGATACCAGCGTTCCGGCTGCAAGACCGGTGACATCATTGCCGGCAGCATAGGTGAGGATTTCCTTAATGTCACCCTTTTCCAGACCTCCGTCAGCAGTAAAGAACTTAAATCCATTCCGATTGAAAGGGAGATGGCTTGCGGTGATCATAACAGAGCCGTCAAAGGCATAGCCTTCGGTAACAGTGGACATGAACATAGCGGGTGTGCTGGCCATGCCGAAATCCGTGACCTGCAAGCCCTGTTCAACCATAGCAGCACAGAGCCAATTGCAAAGGGTTTCGCCAGACAGCCGGGAATCTCTGCCCACAGCAACCCGCAGATTATTTGATTTGCCGGTTTTTTTGATCAACCACAGAGCAAAGCCTCTGCCAATATCTTTGCAGACGCTTTCTGTCAGATTGATATGCTGACCCTCAATTCCCTCTAATGCAACGCCTCGGATATCACTGCCGTTTTGCAGTTTTGCGTAATCCATTATGTATCCTCCTTATGTAATCAAATATCTAATTTCGATTATTGTAACATAGATTTTGCTCAGAATCAATTCATAATTGGTATATAGTATAAAGCTGGTAATATAATTGGAAGATAAAATTATTATTGCATTGGGAATTGACTTTTTTTGACAGTCACAATATAATGATAACAGCATGAATATGCTGAAAAGTATTGCTTTTTAGGAGGAATATAGGATGAATGCTTATGTGCAAAGTGTAATTGAAAATGTGAGAAAAAAACATGGCAATGAGCCGGAGTTTGTGCAGACCGTGGAAGAGGTCTTGACCTCCGTAGCACCTATGGTGGATAAGCACCCTGAGTATGAAAAGGCCGATCTTCTGAATCGTATGGTCGAGCCGGAGCGTATGTTTACATTCCGCGTTGTCTGGACTGACGACAATGGTCAGGCACATACCAATATCGGCTATCGCTGCCAGTTTAACGGCGCTATCGGCCCTTACAAGGGCGGTTTGCGTTTTCAGCCCAATGTGACCCCCAGCATTATTAAATTCCTTGGCTTTGAGCAGACTTTCAAGAACAGCCTTACCGGCCTGCCTATGGGTGGCGCAAAGGGTGGTTCTGACTTTGATCCCGCCGGCAAGTCCGACGCAGAGATCATGCGTTTCTGCCAGAGCTTTATGACCGCGCTATACCGCTATATTGGACCGGACATCGACGTTCCTGCCGGCGATATGGGCGTGGGTGGTCGTGAGATCGGTTACCTGTTCGGTCAGTATCGCCGTTTGAAGGGCGTTTGGGAGAACGGCGTTCTCACCGGTAAGGGTTTCAGCTACGGTGGTTCCTTGATCCGTCCCGAGGCAACCGGTTACGGCGCTATCTACTACCTCCAAGAGGTACTTAAACACGAAAACGATACCATTGAGGGCAAGCGAATCGCTATCTCCGGCTATGGCAATGTGGGCTGGGGCATCATGAAGAAGGCTGCTGAACTGGGCGCTAAGGTTACATATTTTGCAGGTCCTGATGGTTATATTCATGATCCTGACGGTGTAGTTGGCGAGAAACTGGATTACATTCTGGAAATGCGCGCCAAGGATCCTATGCACTGCAAGCCTTACGCTGATAAGTACGGCGTTGAATTTGTTCCCGGTGAGAAGTGCTGGGGTGTCAAGGACGTGGACGTTTATATGCCCGCTGCCACCCAGAACGATGTCAGAATGGAGTCTGCTGAGAAGATTGCAGCTTCCGGCGTGAAGTACTATATCGAGGTGGCAAATATGCCTACCACTAACGATGCTTTGGATTATCTGCGGCAGCAGAAGCACATGATCGTCGCTCCCTCCAAGGCAGTTAACGCCGGCGGTGTTGCGGTTTCCGGTCTGGAAATGAGCCAGAACTCCGAGCGCCTTGTCTGGACCGCAGAGGAAGTGGACGAGAAGTTGAAGGGCATCATGAAGGTGATTCACCAGATGTCCGTGGATGCAGCTGAGGAGTACGGTCTTGGTTACGATCTGGTTTCCGGCGCAAACCTTGCAGGCTTTAAGAAGGTTGCTGAGGCAATGATGGAACAGGGTATTTTTTGATTCTTAAATCACATAGAACACCTCCCGCACTTGTGTGTGCGGGAGGTGTTTTGTATAGATTTTTTAATCTTCAAGGGATTGGAATTTATTATCCATAAAAAAGTAAGCTGCGGCATATTCCAGAAATGCAATTATCATGAATCCGGCATCCACAATGGAAATAATATTGACTGCCTGAATACTTAGTCCCGGCATCATCACCATGAGGATCAGACTGACAAACAGGACGGTGGTGCAGATTTTGCCGCTGATGAGCGCACCTTTGAGCATCTTTTTCTTACGCAGGCGGAGACTGCCTGCAATCAACTGAAAACTCTCTTTCAGTACAAACAGACCTACCAAATACCAGAGCACAGGGTATTTAACGGTCAGGCAGATGATCAGCGTAAACTGGGTTGCTTTGTCAGCAAGAGGATCCAGAATTTTTCCAAGAGAAGAGATCATATTAAAATGCCTGGCAATCTTGCCGTCAATAAGATCCGTAAGACAAGATACCGTCAGGATTCCCGCAGCCAGATAATAGTCTGCGCTGTCCTGTGCGTTGAGATAAATGGCAACGTAAACAGGAATCAGAACCAACCGGAACAGGCTTAACAAATTTGGAATTGTAAATATATCTTTTTTCCAATCCTTGATAAACATTTTTGCATTCCTCCGGGTAATAATACCATCTACGTCTTATTATATGCTTTTTTTTTGGTGAATCAAGAGGAAAGTTTATATGTAATAAAATTTTAATAATTGTTAGATGCAACTTGCCGATTGGCGCTTAACGTAAATTGCTTGACCAGAAATTTCCATGTGATCTTATCCAGTTCGCCGGTGGGTGGCAGACCTGCCAGCAATTGAAATGCTGCCAACGCCTGACTGGTAGGATCGTCTAAGACACCATTGTGGTCCGGCCTGTTGATGGTTGGGTTTTCGTCTGATAACTGAGTCAGTATGCTTTGCAGTAAATAAATATACGCATTACTGTCCCCGATGCGAAACACTTGCCCCGGTTCCAGTAGAATCTCAATGGGTTCGGCCGGTCCGATGCGCACCAGTGCCGGTTCGTAAATCAAAACGATCTGATCCCATGTGGCTTGATCCGTAATGCCGGTTACAGGCAGTCCGTATAATCGCTGAAAGGCAGTGACGGCATTCATGGTAGATGGTCCGTAGATTCCGTCCGGCACCAGAGTAGGCAATCGCGGATCGTCCTCCGCAATGACGCGCAGCATAGTCTGTAAACTGCGGATCGGTTGTTCAACAAAGGATTCTCCGGGCTTCATCGTACCACCTCCTGTCGTACCGGATCCTGCCCGCCCATGCTGAGATCACGGCCCGGAAATTGTGTCATTGTCGTGGTTCTTGCATAGTTGGGTCGTTGTTGAGAATTTTGGGGAGCGGGAGTTCGTCTAAAATTACCGGCGGCGCGAACGGTACTTGCAGGTGCGGTGATTTCTGTCCCTCTGGGGAAGGTTTCGCCGCTGCGGAGAGTGGTATTTTCAATCCCAGCAAACTGGTCGTATATCTCATCCCATGTGGTACTGTCCACTACGCCTGTCTCGGGCAGACCAAACCTTCTTTGGGCAGCCAGCACTGCTGCCCGCGTTGCCGATCCGAAAATGCCATCCACAGTTACTGGGGGCATTTCTGAAATATATGCAGATAAGACGGAGAGCATGTATTGCAGCTGCCGGACTTTTTCACCGGTGTCGCCGGTTTGTAGGCTGTTGGGTGGCGACCAGTTGATGGCATAGAATTGCTGGCCTTGGCTGCGAAGCTCCGACAGAGATGTGACACCTGTATAAAGACGTACAAGCGCATACCATGTTGCCGGTCCTACAATACCGTCTGGTGTCAGACCGAAAATTCGCTGAAAGGCACGAACAGATGCTTCTGTCCGGCTGCCGAATATTCCGTCCACAGCAGGAATCTTGGGAATTGCTGGATAATTTTGCGCAATCCGGTTCAGGGAAGCTTGCACCACAACCACATTTGGGCCTGTGCTGCCTACCCGTAGAGGTGTTCCCGGATAAGAGGTTGTATTTCCTCGAATAGGTGCATTCGTGACTGTCTCCACGTTGCCGTAGTAGCTTCGCAGGATTTGCGTGGAATTATAGCCTTGCTGCGCCAGATTTTGGCTGCCCCATTGACTTAAACCTTCACAGGTAACGGTGGTGCCGTTGCAGAATTTTGCCGCCAGAGGTTCTACAAATCCCGGTCGCCGCAGATAATCGTTAAAGAGTTCATCTACAAGACGGGATATATTTTCAAAATAGGCCCTGCCTTTGACAAATGCCTGATCGTAGGCGGTAGAGCTGGTAATGTCAAAATCATATCCGCGACTTCGATAGAATTCGGTGTACACACGGTTCAGGGCAAAGGATACGATAGCAAGGATGTTTGCGCGGAGCGCGCTTTCGTCCCATGTGGGATAGATCTCGCTGGATGCAACGTTTTTTACGTAATCGGAAAAAGAAACGGTTACATTCTCACCGCCTGATGCGGGCGGGCCGATATGTACCGTAATCCGCTGTGGTACAAATGGTGTTACTGTGGGCATATTCTACCCTCCTTACAGATTCTGCGGCGGTGTGGGGAATATTTCAAGCTTGTTGTAGTACTTAGGAAGTTCGGAAAGTGGGATCATCTCCAAATTTTGCACCGTAATACGATCGGGAAATACTTGCAGATTTTCGATTTCTATGGCCTCATAACCGTTCAGCCTTGCATACAGATTCACCACAGCAAAGGGAATTACTCCGGTGTTGGGACTTTGTCCGGCAGACAGATCCGGTACGGTGATCTCCACCGGTTGATCCAGCGAGCCGCTGCGGTTTGTCAGTCGCAGCGCAATGGCAGCGCTGCTGGCATCTGTTATGGAAATCGCAACATCTTGCAAGGGAATTTGGGCATAGCTGGTGTAGGCATGGACTTGTATGTATCCTGTGGCAGACAGAATACCCCCTCCTTTCATGATTCAGTTTATGCTATGCGCAAAAACAAAAAAGGTTCCAGGGGTTTACAGGAACCCCTGGAGCTGACGGTTGTTGGTTTCTTCAAAATCGATAAGTTTTTGCGCAAGACTGGCGACACGCTGATCCGTAGGCGGAAACTGATTCAGGTTTTTGAAGCCTTTGATGATCCCTCTTGTGTTGCCTTGAATCATCATAGCTGCTGCCTTGGAGTCTGCATCTCCGAAGGACAGGCGGGAACGGGTCATCATGTTGGTCATGCCCTTGATAGCCGGGTCTAGTTCTTTCAGCTCCCAGCCTCTGGATAATGCGATGCCGTGGGCTTCCTGCTCAATGGCATCGTATTCTTTTAACTGTGAGTTGAGTTCCGTACGCAGATCACTGCGCAGCGGTGTTTTTAGGATACTGCGAATGCCGATCTGTCCCATTTGTGTTGTTTTTAAAATAGAAGAAAGAATGTCTTTGCTACCTTTCATATTTATCACCCTTGGTATTATCCCGCGACTATTAAAATTTTATGCAAATTTTGCTGAAAGCCGCATAGATTGTAAAGATTGAAAGGAGTTGAGGGATATGTGCGCAATTGCCGGAATATTGGGTCTTCCCTTTGATGCTAAGATTCTGGACACCATGCTGCGTACCATGCTGCACCGAGGTCCGGACGGCACCGGCAGCTATATGGAACGGGAATGCTGTTTGCTCCATAGCAGGTTGGCGATCATAGATTTGGAAGGCGGCGCCCAACCCATGGCTTTGCAATGGGCAGGGGAGGAGTACGTAATCACGTATAACGGGGAGTTGTACAATACACAGGAGTTAAGAGATCAACTGATTGTTTTGGGGCATGTATTTGCCACCAACAGTGACACAGAGGTTGTTCTGCGTGCCTATGCTCAATGGAAAGACAGTTGTCTTGATAAGTTCAACGGTATTTTTGCTTTTGGTGTGTGGGAAAAACGACAGAAGCGCCTGTTCCTTGCCCGGGACAGAATAGGTGTGAAACCGCTGTTTTATACCATGTATGCCGGCGGTATGCTTTTTTCTTCCGAGATCAAAACCATACTTGCATACCCGGGGTTTCCAAGACAATTGGATCGGGAGGGGGCTGCGCAGATCATCTTAATGGGTCCCGGACGGATTCCCGGCAGCGGTGTGTTCAAAAATATTTTTGAACTGATGCCGGGCAGCTGCGGATATTACAGTGAGGGAAAATGGAATTGGCGACGGTACTGGAAACTCCGGGACAGAGAACACCGGGATAGCTTTGATGAAACGGTGGAGTGCGTCCGTTATCTGGTGACGGATGCCATCCAGCGACAGATGGTTTCCGATGTGCCGCTGGGCACTTTTTTATCAGGGGGATTGGATTCCAGTCTGATATCTGCCATTTGTGCCGGAGCGATACGGGAAAAGGGTGGGGTGCTGGATACATTTTCCGTTGATTATGAGAACAATGATCAGTATTTTGTGCCTGGAAAGTTTCAACCAAATTCTGATGGCAGTTTTATTCGTTTAATGCAAAATGCATTGGGCAGTAATCATCATTGGACAGTCCTTACACCTGATAATCTGATATCAGAATTGGAAAACGCCACTGTGGCACGTGATCTGCCGGGAATGGCGGATGTGGACTTTTCGTTGCTTGCGTTTTGCAGGAAAATTCGTCATCATGTAAAAATGGCATTGTCCGGAGAATGCGCCGACGAAATTTTCGGTGGTTACCCGTGGTATCGCGATCCGGAAGTGCGGGCATTCAACGGATTTCCGTGGGCACAAAATACTAAGCAGCGGGCAAGTTTTTTAAACTGCGATATTGCAAATAAAATTGATCCTGAGGAATATGTCAATGAGCAATATTTACAGACAATTCGTGATTGCGATATTTTACCCGGTCTCAGCCCACAGGAAAAGAGAATGAAGGAAATGGTAAATCTAAACCAAAATTGGTTTATGCAGACCCTTTTGGATCGGAAAGATAGAATGAGTATGGCTTGTGGGCTGGAAGTACGAGTGCCGTTTTGTGATTATCGGATCGCTGAATATCTGTACGGCGTGCCATGGGAGTTCAAGGATTATAAAAACAAAGAAAAAGGTTTGCTTCGCTGTGCTATGGAGGGGATACTCCCGGACGAGGTTCTTTGGAGAAAGAAAAGTCCTTATCCCAAAACCTATGACCCGGGCTATTTTTCGGCCGTCAGCGAGAAGTTAAGGCGATTATTGGAGAGAAAGGATGCGCCTATTTATGCAGTAGTAGACAGGGCGGCGCTATCAAAATTATTGGAATCGGACTTCGTTTGGCCCTGGTACGGTCAGTTAATGAAACAACCACAAACCATTGCCTATATGCTGCAAATCAATTTTTGGCTGGAACGTTATAAGGTTACGATCCTGTAAGAAAAAACGCCGGGCAAGACTATCTTTGCCCGGCGTTTTTATGCGATTTCATTAATTTTGCGGTTTTTATTTCTGCGTTTTCAGACAATGTGATAATTTTAATATTCTGTATTGTCAACTGTCAAAAAAAGTGTTATCATGTATAAATACATTTGTATTTGTCCAGTGGACGTCTATCTGGGAGGGATGTTAATGAAGTATATTGTTGTACTTGCTGACGGCATGGCAGATCTGCCTATTGCAGAACTTGGCGGGAAAACGCCCCTTGCTTATGCATCAACACCCTGTATGGATTCTCTTGCCTGTGACGGTCAGATTGGTTTGGTACAGACAGTTCCGGTGGGAATGAAGCCGGGCAGTGATGTTGCTAACCTGTCCGTTATGGGTTATGATCCTGCTACCAGTTATTCGGGGCGATCACCACTGGAAGCGTTGAGTGTGGGTGTGGATATGCTGGATTCTGATGTAGTATTCCGATGTAATCTGGTGACTTTGTCCGAAGAAGAACCCTATGAAGAGAAAATAATTTTAGATCACAGCTCTGGTGAGATATCTTCACAGGATGCGGCAGTGCTTATGGATGCGGTTCGGGAAGCATTCCAGAACGATGAATTTAAATTCTATAACGGTACCAGCTATCGCCATATCACCGTCTGGGATGGAGGAGAGGTTTTGGATATGGAACCGCCCCATGACCATTTGGGGCAGGTGGCAGGTCCTTTCTTGCCGGAACATCCTGCGTTCCGTGAAATGATGAAAAAGAGCTTTGATGTGCTGAACAATCATCCGCTGAACGTAAAGCGTGCATCGGAGGGAAAGAACAAAGCGAATTCTCTTTGGTTTTGGGGCGCAGGCACCAAACCCGCGTTGCAGAACTTCCGTGAAAAAACAGGCCTCAATGGAACTGTGATCTCTGCTGTGGATCTGCTGAAAGGTATCGCTGTGGGCGCAGGAATGCAGGTAGTGGAAGTAGAGGGCGCCACAGGCTCGCTGGATACCAATTACATTGGCAAGGCGCAGGCGGCTGTAAAAGCATTGCTTGAAGGCGGGCAGGATTTTGTTTATATCCACGTGGAAGCACCGGATGAGATGGGTCATCAAGGCAATGCAGCCCATAAGGTGCAGTCTATTGAAGAAATAGATAAAAACGTTATTTCTGTGGTAAAGAACGCATTGGATCAGGCAGGAGAGCCATATCGAATGCTGGTGTTGCCGGATCATCCCACACCTGTGTGTGTCAGAACACATACGTCGGATCCGGTACCCTATGTGCTGTATGACAGTACCATTAAAGAACATAAGCAGACTGTATTCACTGAGAGTGCGGCTGCTGAGTCCGGTATTTTTAAACCGGAAGGACACAAATTATTAGATTTGTTAATAAATCGGGAGGTAGTATAAATGGCAAGAGTGTATAATTTTTCCGCAGGTCCCGGCGTGTTGCCCGAGGAAGTTTTGATGGAAGCAGCAGCAGAAATGCTGGACTATAAGGGCACAGGGATGTCTGTGATGGAGATGAGCCACCGCTCCAAGGCTTATCAGCAGATCATCGACGAGGCAGAGGCCGATCTGCGGGAATTGATGAACATACCTGAGAATTATAAGGTTCTGTTTCTGCAAGGCGGCGCATCTACGCAGTTTGCCATGATCCCCATGAATCTTATGAAGAACGGTGTGGCTGATTACATTGTCACCGGTCAGTGGGCAAAGAAGGCATATCAGGAGGCGCAGAAGTACGGCAAGGCAAATGCGGTGGCATCCTCTGCCGATAAGACTTTCTCTTACATTCCCGACTGCTCTGATCTTCCCATCAGCGAAGATGCTGACTATGTATATATCTGCGAGAATAACACCATTTATGGCACCAAGTACCATACCCTGCCCAATACAAAGGGCAAGATCCTTGTGTCTGATGTTTCTTCCTGTTTTTTGTCTGAGCCTGTGGATGTGACCAAGTATGGTATGATCTACGGCGGCGTACAGAAGAATATTGGACCTGCCGGCGTGGTGATCGCTATTATCCGTGAGGATCTTATTACAGAGGATGTTCTTCCCGGTACACCCACCATGCTGCAATACAAGATCCATGCAGACAACGGTTCTATGTACAACACGCCTCCCGCTTACGGCATTTATATCTGCGGCAAGGTGTTTAAGTGGCTGAAAAAGATGGGTGGCTTGCAGGTCATGCAGGAACGCAACGAGAAGAAGGCAAAGGTTCTTTATGATTTTCTGGACAGCAGCAAGCTGTTTAAGGGCACTGTCCGCAAGGAGGACCGATCCCTCATGAACGTTCCCTTTGTGACCGGCAATGAGGAATTGGATGCGGAATTTGTCAAGGCGGCAACTGCTGCCGGTTTTGTGAATTTGAAGGGTCACCGCACTGTGGGCGGTATGCGCGCCAGCATTTACAATGCTATGCCCATTGAAGGCGTGGAAAAACTGGTTGCCTTTATGAAGGCATTTGAAGAAAGTCATACATAAGAAAAGAGGGGTAGTATGTTTCAGTATCACTATTTGAATAAAATCTCCGATAAGGGTTCTGCCCTTTGGACGGCAGAATATGAGAAAACAGATGACGTCAATAACGCGCAAGCCATTGTGGTGCGAAGCGCCGCTATGCACGATATGGAATTTTCTTCTGAACTGCTGGCAGTTGCCAGAGCCGGCGCAGGTGTGAATAATATTCCTCTGGACCGCTGCGCCCAAGAGGGTATCGTGGTATTTAACACTCCCGGTGCCAACGCCAATGGCGTGGTAGAACTGGCACTTTGCGGCATGCTTCTGGGCAGCCGTGATATTGTGGGTGGTATCAACTGGGTGCAGTCCATCAAGGACACTTCCGATATTGCCAAGCAGGTGGAAAAGGGTAAGTCTCAGTTTGCCGGTCATGAGATTGCCGGCAAGAATCTGGGTGTTATTGGCTTGGGCGCCATCGGCGGACCTCTTGCCAATGCAGCCAGAAAGCTGGGTATGAATGTTTACGGCTGCGATCCCTTTATTTCCATTGATGCTGCATGGCATCTGGACAGTCATATTATTCGTGTAAAGACCAGAGATGAAATCTATGCCAATAGTGATATTATCACCCTCCACGTACCCCTTCTGGATGATACTAAGGGTATGATCAACCGGGAAGCTATTTCCAAGATGAAGGATGGCGTGGTGATCATTAACTTTGCCCGTGACTTGCTTGTGGACGATGACGCTATGGAAGAGGCGTTGAAATCCGGTAAGGTTCGTCGTTATATCACCGATTTCCCCAATGACAGAACCGCAGGTATGGAGGGCGTGGTTGCCATTCCCCACCTGGGTGCTTCTACGGAGGAATCTGAGGATAACTGTGCGAAGATGGCAGTCCGCCAGGTAATGAATTATTTGGAAAACGGTAATATCGTTAACTCTGTAAATTTTCCCACCTGTGATATGGGCGTTTGTAAGAAGGCGTCTCGAATTACCATTCTGCACAAGAATATTCCCAGCACGATGAGCCGCTTCGCTACGGTGCTTTCGGAGGAAAATATTAACATCTCCGATCTGCTGAACCGTAGTAAGGGTGAATATGCCTATACCATGTTTGACTTGGACAGCGTTCCCTCTGCTAAGGCAGTGCAAAAGCTGACTGAGATTGAAGGCGTTATTCGTGTCAGAGAGATTGATCTGTAGACAGAAAATCACCGACTTCACATGGAAGTCGGTGATTTTTTATTTGCCCAACTCAATATTCCGTTTGTAAGCTGCTTTTACACATTCTATAACAGTCTCGCTAAATTTACCTTCTGTAAGCTTACTGAGTCCTGCCAAGGTACTGCCCCCGGGAGAGCAGACTGCGTTTGCCAGTTCAACAGGGGTTCTGTCCGATTGTTGGACCATTTTTGCTGCGCCGATCATAGTAGCAGCGGCGAAGGAAAGGGCATCATCTTTGGGTACACCACAGGAAACTGCGCCCTCTGCCAGTGCGTCCATAAACAGATACATATATGCCGGGCTGCAACTGGATACCACGCAGGCTGCGTCGATCAATTCTTCTTTGATGGGATCCCACTGTCCGCAGGGCGCAGCATCTGCGAGAAGATCAGTCAGCACAGATGCATCCACAAGATCATTGTGGCAGTAAAGCACCATGCCTGCGCCCACGGTAACCGGTGTGTTGGGCATGATCCGCACAACGGGCAGGGAAGTGCCCATCAGTTCTTGAATTCGCTCTACGGTGATACCTGCCGCCATCGTGATGATCAGGGGCTTTTTCTGTGCAAGCAGGTGTTGTAACGGTAGCAGAACCTCTGCCATCATTTGTGGTTTTACGGCAAGGAAAATCCGCTCGCAGGTGTTTACAATGGCTTCGTTATCTCCGGCTTTGCAACCCAATTCTTCTGCCAAAGCGGTAGCTTTTTCGGTGAGGTAGTCTGCCAAAAGAATATCTTTTGTGCTTTTGGATAATGCTCTTGCAATGGCGCCGCCCATGTTGCCGCAGCCAATAAAACCGTATTTCATAATTAACTCCTATCTGATGTGCCCGTTGCCATCAATGACATATTTATAGCTGGTCAGTTCACGCAATCCCATAGGACCTCTTGCATGGAGCTTTTGGGTAGAAATGCCCATTTCACAGCCGAGACCGAACTCGCCGCCGTCGGTAAATCGGGTGGATGCATTGACATACACGGCCGCGCTGTCGATGCAGGTGGTAAAAACCGCTTTTGCCGTACTGCTGTTTGTCACGATGGCTTCGCTGTGTCCTGTTGAGTGGGCGCTGATGTGCGCAACTGCTTCATCAATACCATCTACGCACTTAACAGCAAGGATGTAGTCTAAAAACTCTGTGTCAAAGTCCTGAGGCCCGGCAGGTGTGCCCGGAACAATTCCCATAGCAAATTCGTCTACCCGTAATTCTACGGGCGTTTGACCGGCATTAATGCGTTTGGAAACCAGACATTCATGGAGCATGGGGAGAAATTTAGCTGCAATTTCTTTATCCACCAAGAGCACTTCTTCTGCATTGCAAACGCTGGGTCGGCTGGTTTTGGCATTTTCAACGATACGTAAGGCCATATCAAGATCTGCGGTTTTTTCAACGTAAATATGACAGATACCCGTACCTGTGGCAATGCAGGGAACAGTTGCATTTTGCACACAGGCATTGATGAGACCTGCGCCACCGCGGGGGATCAGCAGATCCACATAACCCTGCGCTTTCATAAGCTTCGTGGCGCTTTCCCGGGTCGTATCAGTGACGAGATTAACTGCATTTTCTGTAACACCGGCAGTTATCAAACCGTCACGCAGCGCCTTGACAATGGCGCTGGCAGAACGGAACGCCTCCTTGCCGCCACGCAGAATGCATACATTTCCGCTTTTTAACGCCAATGCAGCAGCATCACTGGTGACGTTAGGACGGCTTTCATAGATGATCGCCACCACACCAATGGGACAGGATACTTTGCGGATCGCCAGACCGTCTTTTCGGATATGTTCATCCAGTTCCAGACCAACGGGATCGGGAAGAGCGGCAACATCCCGAATGCCCTGCGCCATAGCCTGGATTCTCTCCGGTGTCAGACGAAGCCTGTCCAACATAACTGTTGAGATCGAGCCGGTAGCATCAGTAATATCCTGCGCATTTGCAGCGAGGATGTTATTCATTTGGTTGATCAGTGCGTCTGCCATTGCGTGTAGTGCGGTGTTTTTTTGTTCAGACGAAAGAAGACCTAACTTCGCCTTTGCTGCTTTTGCAGCCTGTAACATATCAGTCATGATTTTTCTCCGTAAAGGTAGTGCCGACGGCTTTGCCGTCCATAATGCAGTACAGGTTATTGGTGTCATTTCCGTTGGTGATGATCATATCACAGCCACAGGATAGACAGATCTTTGCAGCTTCCAGTTTAGTGACCATGCCGCCGGTACCTAAATTACTGTTGCTGACACCGGCAAGGGCTAAAACCTCGCCATCAATCGTGTTGATTTGAGGAATCAGCTTTGCATTGGGATCCAAATGGGGGTCGGCGGTGTAAAGTCCATCAATGTCGGACAGTAAAATAAGCTTGTCTGCCTTCACACTCTGGGCAACAATAGCTGCCAGTGTATCGTTATCACCAATCACAATTTCTTTTGTGGCAACGGTGTCGTTCTCATTGATAACAGGAATGACACCCAATTCCATAAGCCGCGCTAAGGTGTTGCTGAAATTGTTGTGGCGAACATCGTTTTCCACATCCTCACCGGTGATGAGCAGCTGTGCGACGGTGTGGTTATATTCACTGAACAGCTTGTCGTATATGTACATCAGTTCGCATTGTCCCACAGCGGCGGCAGCCTGCTTGGTGGGAATATCTTTGGGGCGCTCTAAAAGGCCGAGCTTGCCAACGCCCATTCCAATGGCACCGGAGGAAACCAGGATCACCTGATTGCCTGCGTTTTTGATGTCGCTGATGACCTTGCATAGTTCCTCCACACGGCGGATGTTTAGGTGGCCTGTGGTGTGGGTAAGTGTGCTGGTACCGATTTTAATGACGATCCTCAAATCAATCACTCCTAATGATTTCTTTTTGCTATTATACATCGAAATCGGACGTAAATAAAGAGAAATTTTTCCTTAATTTTTATATTTTTAACGTGTAATATCCGTCATAGTGCAGAAAAACACAGATTTAAACCCTGCCCGGCTATTCCGTGGCAGGGTAAGGTTTAATTGATCATGTTAATCTGCTGCCGGGTAACAAGGGGAAATTTCCATAATTCATGACTATCCACATCACACCCATCCATATGAACCCCGGTGATTTGGGAATTGTCATAGGTGGTGTAGTAATAGGTGCCTGTATCTGTATTACAGCAACTGGTGTATATGGTTTTTTCGTAATCGTCTCCTGCTTTTACACAGCCTCTTTGTTGTTCCACCGAACCCAAAATGTGAAAGAACTGACTAACAGCGGATTCCTCAGTATCATCACATATTGCATTTGCTTTTGTAAATGCCGCCCGAACAAAGCGTGAGGGGGAGGAAAGATCTCCGGGCATTCCTATTGCGCCCATACCGCGGCTGTACGGTTTTATATCATAGCCGGGAGCAAAACGGTTCGTAGGTTCTTCACAGGTTAGATTTAGATAGTTGGCAAGGTTTTGCATATGGTACGAAAATGGCGGATTGTTAGTTAATACTCCAAAAGGATTGTCATATACCTGGATACCTGTCTTGGTGGGCTCAACAGTGATGGCTTCATCGCCGCTGGCAATGATCCAGTGCAGGGGACTTAGTGGGTATTTGTCACTAAACGGTATATTTACTAAATTCAAATCTTTCAGTAATGTTCGAACATGGTTTAAATCCTTGCATTGACTTAGAATCCATGGAATAAATTCAAAAGGTGTAACGTTATCCATACCTGCCTTTTCCGGCAGATATTCGGCATTCCCCGGGAAATACAGACCTGCCATACTCAGACCGTGCTCATTGGTTGCATCGTAATACAGAGGATAGTTATCCTCCACCATTGCCATGCCGATCATTGCGAAGTGTGATTCTATGTCAGGTAAGAAACGAAAAGTAAAAGGGTAGTGCCTGGGGGTTACGGTTACGCATTCCTCATAAGAATACTCAAAATCTAGATTTCTTCCGAAATAGCAATTTTTTGCTTGAAATGTAATGGCTGTACACATGATTATTTCCTCCTGTTTCTTGGTTAATAGCCAGTATTTCCGCTTAGATAATATATAATCCTTCCATTTTTTGTTATACATATATTAAAAATGATATATCGAGATATAAATAAGCATTTTATTATTTGCTTGATATTCAGTATAATTCTACTGATTGACTAAAATGTGACCAACTATAACATATTTTGGAGGAATTTCAGGTGGCTAAGCATACATATTTCTATTTTCCGGGCTGTACCTTAAAAACAAAAGGTAAGGACTTGGATCGTTATGCCCGTGTGGCTGCGGCGGCATTGGACTTCGAACTGGCAGAGCTTACTGATTGGCAGTGCTGCGGCGCGGTGTATCCCATGGCAAAAGATGAGATTGCAACCCGCCTTAGTTCTGTGCGCGCCCTTGCTGCGGCAAAGGAACAGGGAAGGGAACTGGTTACTCTTTGCTCTGCCTGTCATCATGTTATCAAGCGCGTAAATCTGGATGTGCAGAAAGACGATGAGATCCGAGATAAAGTCAACCGTTATCTGCAATTGGATGCGCCTTATGGTGGCGAGACCAATGTATTGCACTATTTGGAGGTTCTCCGTGACCGGGTCGGGTTTGACACGCTGAAATCCAAGGTAGTGAAACCCTTGACGGGCACGAAAATTGGCGCCTACTATGGCTGTCTGCTTCTTCGTCCCGGTAAAGAGATGGGTTTTGATAATCCGGAAAATCCCACTATTATTGAGGACTTTATCCGCGCCATCGGCGCTGAACCTGTGATCTATGCACGCAGGAACGAATGCTGCGGCGGTTATTGCACATTGGAAAGCAAGGCATACGCCCAAAAACAGGTGGATGCGATCATGGAAAATGCCAAGGCGCAGGGAGCTGAACTTCTGGTTACGGCTTGTCCGTTGTGCATGTATAACCTTAAATGCAACGCTTCTGATGGTCTTGAAGTAAAATACTTTACGGAGCTTCTGGCCGAGGCGTTGGGTGTAAAGGAGGATGCGTAATGTTGGATTTTATTAAGCGCATTTCCGGTGTTAATCCGAGAAAGTGCATGAAATGCGGCAAGTGTACTGCATCATGTCCCGCTTTTGATGAGATGGAATATCATCCCCATCAATTTGTGGATATGGTGGAAAACGGACGCATAGACGAACTTCTGAATTCCAAGGGTATTTATGCTTGTTTAAGTTGCTTTGCCTGTGTGGAACGTTGTCCCAGAAATGTGGAGCCCGCCAAGCTAATTGAGGCGGTGCGTACTGCGGTGATCCGCAAGCAGGACGGGACACACTTGAAGCCGGATGCCATTCCTGCGCTGTTGGATGAAGAGCTTCCTCAGCAAGCCATCACCAGCGCATTCAGAAAATACAGAAAGTGAGGAGAAGATAGATGCAGAGAATTGGTGTATTTGTCTGCTGGTGCGGTAGTAATATTGCGGCAACGGTGGACGTAGAAAAGGTCTCTGAGGTTCTGGCAAAGGAACCCGGTGTTGTCTTCTCTACCAATTATCAATATATGTGTTCCCAAGCGGGACAGGAGATGATTCAGGAGTCCATTCGTGAGTACAACCTTACAGGTGTTGTGATTTGTTCCTGCTCTCCCAGAATGCACGAAGCGACCTTCCGCAAGACCTGTGAGAAGGCCGGACTGAATGCGCACATGGTTGAGATTGCTAACATTCGTGAGCAATGTTCCTGGATACATAAGGATAAGGATATCGCCACAGAGAAGGCGGTGATTCTGGGCCGCGCGGCTATTGCAAAGGTACATTTGAATGCCCCCTTGACTGCTGGGACCAGCCCGGTCAAGAAGCGTGCACTGGTTATCGGCGGCGGTATCGCCGGTATCCAGACTGCTCTTGACATTGCAGATGCAGGTTTTGAGGTGGACATTGTTGAAAAGCAGCCGACCATCGGCGGCAAGATGACGCAGATCGACAAGACCTTCCCCACGCTGGACTGCGCTGCCTGTATTTTGACACCTAAGATGGTGGATGCAGCGCAAAATGAGAAGATCCATATCTATTCTTATTCCGAAGTGGAAACGGTTAAGGGCTTTGTGGGTAATTTCCAGGTCACCATCCGGAAAAAGGCCCGGTATGTGGATGAAGATAAGTGTACCGGATGCGGACTGTGCACGGAGAAATGTCCCCAGAAAAAGGTTCCCAATGCATTTAATTTGGGACTGGACAACCGCCGCGCTATTTATATTCCCTTTGCCCAGGCAGTGCCCAAGGTTGCTACCATTGATGCGGACTACTGCACCATGCTGAAATCCGGCAAGTGCGGCGTTTGCTCCAAGGTTTGTACCGCAGGTGCCATCGACTATAAGCAGAAGGATGAACTGGTTCAGCAGGAGTACGGTGCCATTGTGGTGGCAACCGGTTTCAACCCCATCAAATTGGATCAGTATGACGAATTTGCCTATTCTCAAAGTCCCGATGTAGTGACTTCTCTGGAATTTGAGCGGCTCATGAATGCTGCCGGTCCTACCGGCGGTACGCTGCTGCGCCCCTCTGATGGAACCCATCCCAAGACCATTGTCTTTGTGCAGTGCGTTGGCTCCCGTTGTGATGATGGACGGGGCAAATCCTATTGCTCCAAGATCTGCTGTATGTACACCGCCAAGCATGCCATGCTGTGTCGTGAGAAGTATCCGGATACGGATGTGTATGTGTTCTATATTGACGTGCGTACGCCCGGCAAGAACTTTGATGAGTTCTATCGCCGTGCTGTGGAGGAATACGGTGTTTACTACGTCAAGGGCATGGTTGGCAAAGTCGTCCCGCAGGATGGTAAGCTGAAAGTACAGGCTTCTGACCTGTTGGGTGACCGCCAGCTCCATATTGATGCAGACATGGTGGTTTTGGCAGCGGCTATTGAGCCGGATAAAACGGCCCGTCCTTTGGCAACTAAGTTGACTGCTTCTATGGACACGAATGATTTCTTCACTGAGGCCCATCCCAAACTGCGTCCTGTGGAAAGTCCCACTGCCGGTATTTTCCTGTCCGGTGCGTGCCAAGGCCCCAAGGACATTCCGGAAACTGTTGCACAGGCAAGTGCAGCAGCAGCGAAAGTGATTGGTTTGCTGTGCAAGGATTCCCTCACCTGTAACCCCTGCACTGCTGAACCGGATGAGCTGATGTGTAACGGATGCAGCAGTTGTGAAAAAGTATGTCCCTACGGCGCCATTACCTATGTGGATAAAGAATTCCGGGGACCCAACAGAACGACCCTGATTCGTCGTGTGGCGCAGGTCAATCCTGCGGTTTGCCAGGGCTGCGGCGCTTGCACTGTGGCTTGTCCCAGCGGCGCAATGGACTTGAAGGGCTTCTCCAATAAACAAATCATGGCGGAGGTGGATGCAATATGTCGGTAAATGAACAGTTCCAGCCTACCATTGTAGCATTTTGCTGCAACTGGTGCTCCTATGCCGGTGCTGACCTTTCCGGCACCAACCGTTTGCAGTATCCTGCTAACGTAAAAATTATCCGTATTCCTTGCTCCTGTCGGTTGAACCCCATGTTTATCCTTCGCGCGTTTCAAAGAGGCGCGGATGGCGTGATCCTTTGCGGTTGCCATCCCGGCGACTGCCATTACACTACCGGCAATTACTATGCTCGTCGCCGCATGACGCTTTTGTTTTCTATGCTGGACTTTTTGGGAATCGAGCGCGGCAGAACCCGTGTGGAATGGGTTTCCGCGGCAGAGGGCGCTAAGTTTGCCGCAACCATGAATGAATTTGTTGAGACTATTACAAAACTGGGACCGAACCGGAGATTGGAGGACTTGCGATGCAGCAAAGAATAAAAGAAAAAGCATTGGAATTGCTCCGCAGCGGTACCGTCAGTCGTGTTCTCGGCTGGAAGACCGGTGAGTTTTTCTATGATTTGACCCCGGCTGTGTTTGAGAGTGCGGAGGAAGTGGAGAAGGATTTCGTATATTCCGGATTCTCCGGCGCGAACCTTTCCAAATATGCCATTGCTCGTTCCCGCGGTGAAGGCAAGACTGCGATTTTTTTGAAGCCTTGTGATTCCTATTCCTTCCAGCAGCTGCTGAAAGAGCATAGAATCATTCGGGAGAATATCTATATCGTGGGCATTTCCTGTGATGGTATGCTGGATATGGAGAAGATCCGCGCTGTTGGTTGCGAGGGTGTGACTGCCGTGCGTGAGGAGGGCGATTCTCTTTCTGTCGAGACCCTTTACGGTAATGCCAATTTGAATAGAGCGGATTGCCTTCTGGAACGTTGCTTGGTATGTAAGAGCAAAAAGGTCGTTGTGTTCGATGAGATGCTGGGCGAACAGGGTGAGGAGCAGGAGACTGCCCGCTTTGATAAGGTGGCAGAACTGGAAGCAATGACTCCGGAAGAGCGCTTTGCCTTTTGGAGAGGGGAATTGTCCCGCTGCATCCGGTGCAATGCCTGTCGGAATGTGTGTCCTGCATGCAGCTGCGAAAAGTGTGTGTTCGATAATGATAAGTCCGGTGTCCGCAATAAGGCAGCAGCAGATCCCTTTGAGGAGAACTTGTTCCATATTATCCGCGCCTTCCATGTGGCAGGTCGCTGCACTGACTGCGGTGAATGCAGCCGTGTATGTCCCCAAAATATTCCGCTGCACCTGTTGAACAGGAAGTTCATCAAGGATATCAATGAACTTTATGGTACTTACCAAGCAGGCGGCGACATGGAGACCAAGTCCCCGCTGACGGATTTTACTATCGACGACTGCGAGCCCTCTATCGTTCATGAAAGAGGAGGTGCTGTGTAATGAAAAAGATCATTCGTTCCGAAATGAACACTTTGTTTGGCGCTATTGCGGCGGCAAAGCAGTTGTTCATTCCTGCCGATGATGGTTCCGGCCAGGCAAAGTTTGCCCTTTGGCAGGACGGTTTGACACTGACGGATAAACTGAATACTGTGCGCAGCGCTAAGGATTTGTTTTTCCCGCAGGTGGAAAATATTGTGAATTTTAAGGTTTCCGGTAGAACTATGGAGATCGTTGAAAACAGAGATCCTGCTGAGCCGTTTGTAGTATTTGGTGTTCGCGCCTGTGACTGCCGTAGCTTTGACATTCTGGATTTTGTTTTCCTCAGTGATCCTGTGGATACTTTCTACAAGACCCGCCGGGACAACGGTGTGGTGATCACATTGGCATGCTCCAAGCCGGCAGAGACCTGCTTCTGTGGCGCATTTGGTATTGACGCTACCAATCCTGCCGGTGATGTTACCTGCTGGCTGGACGAAACCTATCTTTATTGGCGTGTTAATACTGATAAGGGCGCTCAGTTGACAGAATCCCTTTCCGTGCTCATCGATTGCGATGACAGCGAGATCCAGCCTATTCAGAAGTCAGCAAAGGAAATCTTGGATAAATTGCCTTTGAAGGATCTGGATCTGACCGGATTTGAAAGCGATAAACTGATGGAAGTGTTTAATAGTCCTGCATGGGCAGAGCTTTCCGAGAGCTGCCTTGGTTGCGGTACTTGCACATTCGTCTGCCCCACCTGTCAGTGCTATGACGTGCAGGACTTTGATAACGGCAGGGAAGTACGTCGTTTCCGTTGCTGGGACAGCTGTATGTATTCTGACTTTACCATGATGGCTCACGGCACCAACCGTCCCACCCAGAAAGAGCGGTTCCGTCAGCGGTTTATGCACAAGCTGGTATACTATCCCAGTAATAACAATGGTGTGTTTGGATGCGTCGGCTGCGGCAGATGTCTGCAAAAATGCCCCATTCATATGAATATTGTAAAGGTTGCTAAAACTTTAAAGGAGGTGGCCAAATGAGACAGGATCCTTTGATTCCTATGTTAGGTGAGGTCACCATGATCCGCACCGATACCCCGGATGTAAAGACATTCCGGGTGGTTGGCATTGACGGGAAAAAGCCCTTCGAGCACATTCCCGGTCAGTGCGCTATGCTGTCTATGCCCGGTGTGGGTGAAGCGTTGTTTTCCATTACTTCCTCTCCCACAGAGAAGGATTTTGTGGATTTTTCCGTTAAGAAATGCGGTTGCGTGACCCAGTGGCTTCATGCTATGGAAGTGGGTCAGCAGGTGACCATTCGCGGACCCTACGGTAACGGTTTCCCTGTGGACACAGAGCTTGCCGGTAAGGATCTGCTGTTTATTGCCGGCGGTATCGGTCTTGCACCGTTGCATTCTGTGATCAACTATTGCCGTCACTACCGTGACCGTTACGGTAAAATCGACATCGTTTATGGTTCCCGGTCTATGAACGATTTGGTGGACTTTCCGGAAATCATGAATGAATGGTGCAAGGAAGACGGTATCAACGTGCATCTTACCATTGACAACCCCCAGGAGGGTTGGGACGGTCATGTTGGTTTTGTTCCCAACTATGTTAAGGAACTGGCTTTTGATACCTCTAAAACTGTACTGATGTGTGGCCCTCCCATTATGATTAAATTCACTTTGGCTGGTTTGCAGGAACTGGGCTTTGACAAGAGCCAGGTCTATACAACCTTTGAGTTAAAGATGAAGTGCGCGCTGGGCAAGTGTGGTCGTTGTAACATCGGCGATAAGTATGTCTGCAAGGATGGTCCTGTCTTCCGCCTGGATGAGATGGATGAACTGCCGGACGAATACTAAGGAGAGATTGGAATGGAAAATTTAGTAAATGTCTATTTTTTCGGAAAGAAGTATGCGGTTCCGGAAAGTCTGACCATTATGGAAGCTATGGAGTATGCCGGTTATCAGTTGGTGCGCGGATGCGGTTGCCGTAACGGTTTCTGTGGCGCGTGCGCAACCATTTACCGCATCGCAGGTGACCGCACCCTGCGGACTTGCCTTGCTTGCTCCACCAAGGTTGAGGACAATATGTATGTTGCTACGCTGCCTTTCTTCCCTCTGGTGAAGGCGGTCTACGATGTAGAAAAGATCAAACCCACCGAACAGATCATGATGCAGCTGTACCCGGAAATTTATTCCTGCATTGGCTGCAACGCCTGCACCAAGGCTTGTACACAGGGCTTGAATGTCATGCAGTACATTGCCTATGCCCAGCGCGGTGAGTATGAAAAATGCGCTGAGGAGTCCTTTGACTGCGTTATGTGCGGTGTTTGTTCTTCCCGTTGTCCTGCGGAGATCTCGCATCCGCAGGTGGCAATGCTGGCCCGCCGGCTGTACGGTAAGTATCTGGCTCCCCATTGCGATCATCTGGATCAGCGGGTTGAGGAGATCAACAACGGTAAGTATGAGCTTTTGCTGGAAGATCTGATGGGTAAACCCATCAGTGAGATGCAGGAGCTTTACAACCATCGGGATATTGAAAAGTAAGGAGGTTGTGTCATGTATTTGAATCCTATTATGCAGGAATCCATCAAGAAGGTGGAAGCTGCCCGTGAAGAAAATATGCGTACCGACCCCCGCAGAATGACCGCAGAGGAAAAGGACACTCTTCTGAAAACCTATCACCCCGATTATCGGGCTGAGCAGTTTACAGAGTTGCAAATTGGTCCTAACAAGGGCGGCAAAGTGCCTGTTGAATTGGCAGCACTGCTGCAAGGCAATGCCCGGATCACTCCGGATCAGGTGGATCTGAATACTGCCGATTATGATGTTGACGTGCTGGTGATCGGTGGCGGCGGTGCCGGCGCATCTGCTGCCATTGAAGCCCATGAAAATGGCGCAAATGTAATGATCGTGACCAAGCTGCGCATTGGCGATGCCAATACTATGATGGCTGAGGGCGGTATCCAGGCAGCTGACAAGCCCGGTGACAGTCCTGCCCAGCACTATCTGGATGCTTTTGGCGGCGGTCACTTCGCTGCACAGAAGGATCTTCTGTATAAGCTGGTGAATGATGCTCCGGAAGCGATTCGTTGGTTATCTGCGTTGGGTGTGGAATTTGATAAAACCCCCGATGGCACCATGATCACCACCCATGGCGGCGGTACTTCCCGGAAGAGAATGCATGCAGCTAAGGACTACTCCGGCGCTGAGATTATGCGGACATTGCGGGACGAGGTGTTGAACCGGAAGATTCCTGTTGTGGACTTTACTGCTGTCATTGAACTGATTAAGGACGATAAGGGTTGCTGCGCCGGTGCGGTGTTGCAGAACATGGAAACCGGTGAGCTGATGGTGGCAAAGGCTAAGACCGTTGTTCTGGCAACCGGCGGCGCAGGACGTCTGCATTATCAAGGCTTCCCCACCTCCAACCACTATGGTGCAACGGCTGACGGTTTGGTGCTGGCATACCGCGCGGGTGCACGTTTGTTGTACCCGGAGACGCTTCAATACCATCCTACCGGCGCAGCCTTCCCCGCACAGATCTACGGCGCATTGGTAACGGAAAAGGTGCGATCCTTGGGCGCTATGCTGATCAATGCTAACGGCGAAGCTTTCATGAATCCCTTGGAAACCCGTGACGTTTCTGCTGCTTCTATTATCCGTGAATGCTCTGATCGCGGTAACGGTGTTCCTACACCCGAAGGCTTTGGCGTATGGTTGGATACGCCCATGATCGACTTGAAAAACGGTGAAGGCACCATTGAAAAGCGCATTCCCGCTATGATGCGTATGTTCGGTAAGCATGGTATTGATATCCGTAAAGAGCCTATTTTGATCTATCCCACCCTGCACTACCAGAACGGCGGCGTGAAGATCACCGATGACGGACAGACGGATATTGAAAATCTGTACGCAGCCGGTGAGGTTGTCGGCGGTATCCATGGCCGTAACCGCCTGATGGGTAACAGCTTGCTGGATATTATCGTGTTCGGCCGTAATGCGGGCCGTCATGCCTCTCAAAAGGCAAAGGGAGTTACCGTTGGTGCGCTGACATTGCGTCATCTGGATGCTTTCTCTAAGGAACGCGCGGATGCCGGTGTGGAGACAAATATCGCATCTCCCAAGCTGCTGCCGGATTACAGAAGAACCAAATAAATTCTAGGTTTGTTTAAAAACTGCCTGTAAACAAAATGTTTACAGGCAGTTTTTTTGCACCTGATTCCGACGGAATAAGCTGTGCAAAAAGATTATATTAAGGGTGACATACACCAAGGAGGGCAAATTATGCATTTAACCAGCTACTTGCAGGACGGCACGCTGACGGTGGCATTGACTGGCGAGATTGATCACCACTGCGCAAAATCCTATATCCAATCCATCACTGCAAAAATCGAAGCATATTCACCGCAAATTTGTGTTTTGGATTTTCAAGAGGTCACGTTTACGGATTCATCCGGAATTGCAGTGGTGATCAATGCATTGCGAAATATGAGCAAGATTGGTGGAACGCTTTCCCTTTCCGGTCTAAATAAGCAGCCTATGAAGGTCTTTCGGGCATCGGGTATTGATAAATTAGTCAGCATTAAGGAGGTAGCAAAATGAAGTTTGAAAATTATATGATTCTGGAATTTCCCACAAGGTCAGCCAATGAAAGCTTTGCCCGTTCGGCAGTTGCATGTTTCGCAGCGCAGATGGATCCCACATTGGAGGAGTTGGGAGATATTCGTACCGCAGTATCAGAGGCAGTTACGAACTGTATTGTTCACGCGTATCCTAACGGTTTTGGTACGGTTACGCTGCGGTGCAGGATATTAAAGGATAATACCTTAGATATTGTGATCAAGGACAAGGGTGTAGGTATCGAGGATCTGGACAAGGCGCGAAAACCCATGTACACAACCGGTGGCGCAGATCGGAGTGGTATGGGCTTTACCATTATGGAGAGCTTTATGTCGGATTTTTCCGTTATTTCCAAGCCGGGGAAAGGTACAACGATACATATGCGCAGAAAGCTGCAACGGCGTAAATGAGCAGGGTAGAGGAACTGATTGCCCGCTGTCAGGCGGGGGATATGGAAGCGAAAGAGATCCTGATTACAGAGAACAGTGGCCTTATTTGGTCGGTTACCAGGCGTTTTTTGGGGCGGGGCGCTGAGGCAGATGATATGTACCAACTGGCGTGCCTTGGTTTTTTAAAGGCGGTAGACGGTTTTGACTTGCAATTCGGCACGCAATTCTCTACCTATGCAGTGCCAAAAATAGCCGGTGAGATCAGAAGATTTTTGCGGGATGACGGGGCTGTGAAAGTTTCCAGAGGTATCAAGGAACGTGCAGCAACCATCAAGATGGCAAGGAATCAATTGACCAACACCCTGGGGCGGGAACCAACAATTAGTGAGATCGCCGAAACGACCGGCTTTACACCGGAGGACATTGCCTTGGCAGAGAGCGCAACAGCTAATGTGGAATCTATTTACCAAGCTGCCGGCGAAGATGGCTTCACCTTGGAAAATGTGCTGACAGATACCAAATCAGAGGAAACTTTGTTGGAACAGATGGCGCTGCGGCAAGCCATTGAGATGCTTCCGGAGCGGGATGCAATGGTCATAAAAATGCGGTATTTTCACGGTTTGACACAGCAGCAGGTTTCCAGGATGTTGCAGGTCAGTCAAGTACAGATTTCCCGCATCGAGAAAAGAGCATTGGAAAAATTGCGTCAGTTTATGACTTAGACCGGATTTTATGCTTTACCTTTGATGTAAAATAGGGTAAAATAAGTATATCTTAATTTTATGGGTGTACTTATGACTGATGCATTTTTGAACCGTTTTGTTGAAGCCAGACGGAATTACATTTTATCTCAATTTCCTAATCTAAATAATATGCAGCAGGAAGCGGTTGCCACCACAGAGGGACCACTGCTCCTTTTGGCAGGCGCGGGAAGCGGCAAAACCACAGCGCTGATCAATCGGATTGCCAACTTGATTCGCTTTGGCAGGGGGAGTGATTCCCATGAAGTGCCGGACACTGTTACAGAGGATGATGTTCTGTTTTTAGAGTCTCTTTCAGAACCTTTTACGGATTATGACCGGCATCGGGCGGACCTTCTATGTGCATTGGACCCGGTGTCTCCCTGGAATATTATTGCTATCACTTTTACCAATAAAGCAGCAAATGAATTGAAGGAACGCCTGACAAATATGCTTGGTCCGGAGGGGCAGGATGTTTGGGCTATGACTTTCCACTCTGCCTGCTGCCGCATTCTTCGCAGGGATATAGAGCGTCTTGGATATTCCAAAAGCTTTACCATCTATGATACTGCTGATTCTGAGCGGGTAATGAAAGATGTTATCAAAGAAATGGGACTGGATGATAAAACCTTCCCTGCTAAATACGTACTTTCTGTCATCGGCAGAGAGAAGGATAATATGGTATCAGCTGCGGAGTATTGTGAACGGGTGGAGTATGGAGGAGACAGTCGCTTGCTGCCCATCGCCAGAGCCTATCAAAAATATCAGAAACGTTTGAAAGAAAATAATGCGCTTGATTTTGATGATATTATTTTTCAGACAGTCATGCTTTTACAGCAATATGAGGATGTCCGTACCTATTATCAAAGAAAATTTCGCTATGTCCTTGTTGATGAGTATCAGGACACGAATCATAGCCAATATTTGCTTACGTCACTGCTCGCCGGTGGTTATGAAAATGTTTGCGTAGTAGGCGATGATGACCAAAGTATTTATCGTTTCCGCGGCGCTACCATTGCCAATATTCTGAACTTTGAAAAGCAGTACCGTGGTTCCCGGGTGATTCGATTAGAGCAGAATTACCGGTCTACCCAGTCAATTCTAAATGCTGCAAATGCGGTGATTGCCCATAATATCGGCAGAAAAGGAAAGCGCCTGTGGACGGCAAACGGACAGGGTAAACCCATTACCCTTTATGAAGCATCGGATGAGGGCGCAGAGGCAAACTATGTTGCCGGACAGATTCTGACCGGTTCCAAGGGTAAGAATTTTAAAAATTATGCGGTTTTGTACCGCACCAA
>JBGVON010000084.1:0-21277 GCA_045126495.1 Faecousia sp. | reverse complement strand
AAGAAAAGCCGTAAGGAACATTTGGATGGGCTGATTGCAGAACCCCGGACAATGATCTTCTACGAAGCGCCTCACAAGCTGCTGTCTACATTGGAGGATATGGCTGCCGTCTTCGGCAGTGACCGTCCCGTAAGCCTTTGCCGGGAGCTGACCAAGCTTCACGAAGAGGTCATTCGCACCACACTTGGCGGCGCAGTAGAACTGTACACCCAACAGCCGCCAAAAGGAGAATTTGTTGTGGTTGTGGCAGGTGCCGCGCCCAAAGTAGCTGAAACCGCCACGCCGGAGGATGCCGCCAAGCGTGTAAAGGCATTGATGGATGGCGGCATGAGCCGAAAAGACGCTGTCAAACAGGCAGCGCAGGAATTAAATTTGCCCAAGAATGCGGTGTATGACGCCGCATTGGAAATATGAAATATCCCTCCCGGACGCCGCATAGGCTTATCCCGGGAGGGATTTTTATGGTTATGAGCATTATCTGGACGGGCATGGTAGCCATCTCTTTGATTGCCGCATCTCTGCTGGGGCGGGGCGCGGAACTGTCTGCCGCCGTTCCCAAGGGCGCGCAGGCCGGTATCACCCTTGCCACGTCCATGGCGGGTTCTATTTGCTTATGGACCGGAGCGGGAAAGCTGATGGAGCATGCCGGGTTGACCGGGAAGCTGGCGAAGCTTCTACGACCACTGCTACGTCGACTTTTTCCTTCCACAAAAACCGATCCAAAACTGGAAAACCATCTATCTGCCAATATCTGCGCCAATTTTCTCGGGTTAGGCAACGCCGCAACGCCCATGGGTATTCAAGCCGCACAACGTTTGGCGCAGGGGCAAAATGGACGAGCCAGCGACGAATTATGCAAACTCATCGTGCTGAATACCGCATCCATTCAGCTGATCCCCGCAAATGTTGCGGCGGTGCGTTCCTCCCTCGGCTGCGCTGCCCCCTTTGACATTCTCCCGGCGGTGTGGATCACCAGCCTTTGCTCTGCCGGGTTGGGGGTCACGGCCGCATGGCTCATGGGGAGGATGTGGAAAAAATGACCGATTATATTGTGCCTGCATTGCTGCTGGTCGCTTCCCTTTTCGCTCTACGCAAAAAAGAGAACAGCTATGATCTGCTGCTGATGGGCGCTGCCGACGGATTAAGACTCCTTGTCTCCCTCGTCCCTGCCCTGGTGCTGTTGCTGACTGCCGTCACCATGCTGCGGTCGTCAGGCTCTATGGAGGTTATCAGCGCATTTCTTGCCCCTGCCTTTCGGTTTGTGGGGATTCCACCGGAGACAGCGATGCTGGTGCTGATCCGTCCCATCAGCGGCAGCGCCGCTTTGGCAGTGGGCGCGGATCTCATGGCGCAATACGGCGTTGATTCTTTGGTGGGCAGGACTGCCGCTGTGATGCTGGGCTCTACGGAGACAACCTTTTATACCATCAGCGTCTATTTCGGCGCTGCCGGTATTCAAAAGACCCGCTACACCCTGCCTGCTGCGCTGTTTGCTGATTTTATAGGATTCTTTATGGCTTCGCTGACAGTACGGCTTTTTATGTGATTTGTATTGACAATCTTTTTTTGTACATTATAATAAAAATACCAAAATAAATATAGGAGGTATTGCTTATGAAAAAGCGCTTTAATCTGACCGTCTTTCCCCTTGTTCTGCTTTTGCTGATCGCCATTCTGGCGGCGGGCTGCACACAGCCGCAAGATACCTCCGATAGTACCGGTGAAAGCAGCCAAACCGTCACAGAAAACAAAGAGAATATCACAGAAACCAAAGGCAACACCTCTGAGACTACCGGCAACACTACCGAGACGAAGAATAACGCAAGCGAAGCAAAAGATAGTGTCACTGTTATGAACCGCTACAAAACTGTTCTGTCCGGCCCGGTCACCCAATACGTACAAGTGGATGATTCCCAAAGCGTTACATACACAGACTGGCTCAATCAAGAAGTCTCCGTTCCCATCAGTATCCCAAAGTTCGTTCCTTTTAGCGACGACGCCATTGCCTGTCAAAAAGAATTGGAAGCTGCCTTAGAACCCGTTTTGAAAAGGATTCGCGATGATGCTGCCGGAAAACACAGTCAAGCTTGGCTATTTATCAAGTTCGAGGCTTATCTGAATGGAGATGTTCTGTCGGTGATAATCGAAAGAGAAGCCGTTACCGGTGGCAGCACCTTTTATGTGTATAACCTTGATATTGACACAGGAAAACGGCTGGACACTGCTGCCCTTATGGCAAAAATCCAGTTTACCGACTATGAGGAAAAGCTGACCCAAGCTGCAAAGACCTCCTTTGAAAGCAAATGGGGTAACAGCAACACCGGCGACTTATACATAAAGCAATTAAACGCTACCATTGATCCTAAAAACATAGAAAAAGCCATGCCTTATTTGTGCCAGGACGGCAAGCTGAAAGCAGCTACATTTATCGGCTCTTTGGCTGGCGCTTCCGGCTATTATGAGATCTTAACCCTTTCATAACAACAAATACTGCCCACTGCAAACGCAGTGGGCAGTTACTTTATTGGGAAATTATTCCTCTTCTTCGTCCTCGTCGTCGAAGGTGAATTCCAAGGTCTCGCCGCAGTTATCACAGATGATGCTGCCCTCTTCCAGGGTGTCCTCATCAAAAGCGATCACATTGCCGCAAACACACTTCACCTCGTAGATGGTGGTGTCCTCGTCGCCGTAGTCGAAGCCTTCCTCATCGAAGTCGTCTTCGTCGTAATCGTCGAAGTCGTCCTCATAATCATCGAAGTCCTCGTCCTCATCATCGAGGATGTAATCCTCAATGGCGTCCAGATCGTCCTCGATCTCGTCCAGCTCGTCGGAAATGGCAATGGTGGTCTCCTCTACATCAGAAAGCTTCTTGGTCACATCACCCATTAGATCCACAATGGCAGAGATCAGCTTGCCCTCGGCCTTCTCTGTGTCCAGATTCAGACCGTCCATCAAACCTTTCAGGTAAGCAGACTTCTCAGAAATATTCATAGCAATTCTCCTTAATGATAGGAATTAAGCCTTGGAACGGCCCAGATATTCACCGGTACGGGTGTCGATCTGGATCTTGTCGCCCTCATTGATGAACAGGGGCACCTTCACCTCAGCGCCGGTCTCCAAGGTAGCGGGCTTCAAGGTGTTGGTAGCGGTGTTGCCGGCAAAGCCGGGCTCAGTGGAAGTGACCACCAGGTCAGCAAAGTTGGGAACTTCCACGCCAAAGACGTTACCCTTATAGCTCATGATGGTGCAAACATCGTTCTCCTTCACGAAGGCGAAGGAATCGTCCAAAGCGGACTTGTCGATGGGGACCAACTCATAGGTCTCGCCGTCCATGAAGTAGTAGAGGTTGCCATCGTTGTAGGAGTACTCCATCTTCTTTCTCTCAACGAAAGCGGTGGGGAACTTGGCAGAGGGGTTCAAGCTGGTTTCGGTCACGCCGCCGGTGATCACGTTTTTCATCTTAACGCGAACAAAGGCTGCGCCCTTACCAGGCTTAACGTGCTGGAATTCAATGACCTGCATAACCTTGCCATCCAGTTCAAAGGTTACGCCGTTTCTGATATCACCTGCAGAAATCATTTGTATATCCTCCTAAGTGTATGCCCCGTGGGCTATTTTATAAATATATGTTAGCTGATATATTCTAACCGAAAATTCCCTGTTTTGCAAGGGGAAAAGGGAATTTTTTCACAGAATTATCAAATTTTTCGGGCTTGCGGTAATATTCTCACAGCCATCGGCGGTAAAAATCACCGTATCCTCGATCCGGACGCCGAATTTTCCCGGCAGATAGATGCCCGGTTCAGCAGAAGTGACCATGCCCGCTTCCATGACACGATCGCCGCCGGGATTGCAATTGGGGGCTTCATGGACCTCCAAACCCAGGCTGTGACCATAGCCGTGACCGAAGAAGTCACCGTAACCGGCATCGACAATCACCTTACGGGCAGCGGCATCCACGTCCTTGCCCTTTACCCCGGCGCGGGTAGCGGCAATACCGGCAAGCTGCGCCTGCAAGACCGTATTGTAGACCTTTTCCATCTCATCAGTAACGTATCCCACCGCAACGGTACGGGTCATATCGGAGCAGTAACCCTTATACAAAACGCCGAAGTCCATGGTGATGAAGTCTCCCTCTTGGATCACCCGGTCGGTAGCCACACCGTGGGGCAGACTGGTATTGGGGCCGGACACCATGATGGGATCAAAGGACAAACCCTCGCCGCCGTTTTTATACAGGCAATAGATCAGCTCTGCTTGCAATTCCTTTTCCGTCATACCGGCTTTGATGCGGGTGCAGATCTCCGCAAACGCCTTGTCGGCAATAGCCTGCGCCTTGCGCATGATATCCAGTTCCCAAGTCTCTTTCACCGCCCGGAAACCGCTGATTTGGGCGTGCATAGGAATCAGTTTCGCATTGAGCTTCTGCTCATAAGCATTAAACTCACCCACGGTCAAATAGTTTTCCTCATAACCAAGGATAGTAATGCCGAAATCAGCAATTGCTTCATTCAAAAGGCTGATGGCGGAATGATCCCGGTCGGTCATCAGCACATCAAATCCTTTGATACCCTTTTGGGCAGCTTCGATATAACGGCTGTCGGTAAAGTAGCGGCAACCCTTTTTGCTGACGATAGCAACGCCCTCGGCAATGTCAAATTCCGCGCCGTAATAACGGCTGTATCGGCTGGTCAGCAGCAGACCGTTTACTTCCTCATTCAGCAGGGATAAATACTTTTCAAGATTTTTCATATCTCATTCTCCTTTTACCGGCTAAGAAAATCCAGGGCAGTTCCAGCACATGCCTTGCTTGCAGCCAGAAGTTATGATTATGTATCGCTTTTATCAAAATGGATTTCACACCGCAGCAATTGGCGCCCAGCACGTCTGTGTAAATCTGATCCCCCGCCAATGCGCATTGTTCCGGTGGGATGCCGTACCGGGTAAGGCAGGCGCGGATTCCCTTAGAGAAAGGTTTTTTAGCATGGGTAATGCAGTCTAAACCGTATGCCTTACAAAACACCTTCACCCGGTCCCGCTTGCTGTTGGACACCACGCACACGGAAATATCCGATTCCACCAGTTCCCGCAGCCATGCAGCCATTTCATCTGTGGGGGCATTGGTGGTATAGGGGACGATGGTATTGTCAAAATCCAGCATCAGAAGGCGGATCCCATTTTTCCACAGCAGTTGGGGTGACAGGTCGGTGACAGCATCCGCTTTATAAGTGGGCAGCAGAAAAAAACGCATATCCGAAAACCTGCTTTCATAAATTACGATAGTATTATACCATGGCAGGAGGGGTTTGTCTATGTTTTCTGATGTGTTTCTTGCCATGACGCCCGGGGAAATGGATGGATTTACCCCCCAAAAAGCTGCCTATATGGCATGCCATTTCTCCCCGGGAGGCAAGGGACTGTCCAATCTGCCAACAGCACTGCAACCGGAAAGCCTCCTGCTTTTAGACGACAGCATGCCCCCAGAGGACCACGAACCGGAAACAGTAACGAGACAATTGCAGGAACTAATCAGCCGGTTTTCCGTAAAAGGGGTGATACTGGACTTTCAAAGGGAGATGTCACCCCAGAGCCGCGCTATGGCAGAAGCCCTTTTACAGGACCTTCCCTGCCCGGTGGCAGTGACGGAGGTCTACGCCAAGGAGCTCCTGTGTCCGGTATTTTTATCACCGCCCCCGGTGAATATGCCGCCGGAAGCATATCTATCCCCATGGCTATCCCAAGGCGTATTTTTAGAAATCGCTCCCGGGTCGCTGGAAATCACAGTGACAGAAAAAGGAAGCACGGCTCTGGACGTACTTCCAGAGAAATATCTGCCGTTAAAAAATGACCGACTGCACTGTCATTACCAAGTGGAAGTAACCCCGGAAAAGGCAGTATTTACCCTCTCCCGCATAAAAGAGGATCTAATAGCGCTGGTGCGGCAGGCGCAGACACTGGGAGTATTGGGAACGGTGGGACTGTATCAGGAACTTTATAAGATGCCTCTTTGATGCAGTAGTTCATACCGGAAGGTTGCCGCGGGTGCACGCGCCCTCGCAATGACAAAAACAAACCCCCGCAGACGAGTTGTCTGCGGGGGTCACAGTGCATAAAGCTAAGAGGGAGAAATTAATAGAACTTTCTCTTGTTCTTACGGGCAGCTTCGGACTTCTGCTTACGCTTCAAGCTGGGGCTGACGTAATGCTCACGCTTCTTCACTTCGGCGATAACGCCCTCCTTGGCACAGCTGCGCTTAAAACGACGCAGAGCGCTTTCCAGAGATTCGTTTTCCTTCACGCGAATTTCAGACATTGTTTTCCCTCCCTCCGATGGTGTCCGGCTTGATCCAGGACACTTTCAGGGCCATATCGGCTCAATTATTATATGCTAATACTGTCATATTGTCAAGACAATTTTTCTCGATTTGACAAGTTCGTGCTTATTTCTTTGTTATTACAGGAGATTGCACGGACACAAGCGCCATCGCAATGACACAAAAAGTGGGGACCGCACAAGCCGGTCCCCCCTTTTACACACATTACTTGACGATCAGATTCACCAATTTGTTCTTAACCACGATGGTCTTGATAATGCTGCCACCGTTCTTTTCCAAGAAGTTTTTGATCTTCTGGTCTGCCAGCACATTTGCCAGAACCGTATCGTTATCAAGATCCGCATCCATCACCACGGTACCGCGCATTTTACCGTTGACCTGCACCGCAATAGTAACCTCGGAATCCTTACACTTTTCCTCGGAATAGGTAGGCCATGCTTCATAGGCAATGGTATCGTCATGACCCAGCGCCTGCCAGATCTCCTCACCCACGTGAGGAATGATGCAGGAGATCATCTTAATGAAGCCCTCGGCATATTCTCTGGGGCAGGTGCCGTTCTTATAGACCTCGTTGACAAAGACCATCATCTGGGCAATAGCGGTGTTGAAGCCCAGCACCTCAAAGTCGTTTGTGACCTTTTTCACAGTCTGGTGGTAGACTTTGGTCAGCTTGCCGTCATCGGTATCGGTGATGTTGGCAGGCTCTGTGAAGAAGTTCCACACCCGGTTGATGAACTTTCGGGAGCCAGCAACTGCGGTGGTGCTCCAAGGCTTGGAGACTTCCAGCGGACCCATAAACATCTCGTACAGACGCAAAGTATCCGCGCCGTGCTCACGAACCACATCACTGGGATTAACCACAAATTCCGGGAAGCGCTTGCCCATCTTGATGCCGTTTTCGCCCAGGATCATACCCTGATGCACCAGCTTCTTGAAGGGTTCTTTCACGGGAGACAGGCCCTGATCGTACAAGAACCGGTTCCAGATACGGGAGTAGATCAAGTGACCCACCGCATGCTCCGGTCCGCCGATGTACAGGTCAACAGGCAGCCAGTGCTTCATCAGTTCAGGGTCGCAGAATGCATTCTCATTCTTAGGATCAATATAGCGCATGTAATACCAGGAAGAACCGGCAGAACCGGGCATGGTAGAAGTCTCACGAATGCCCTTGACGCCGTTCTGGTCATACTGCTTCCACTCGGTGGCGTTTTCCAAAGGCGCTTTGCCGCCCTTGCCTTTGTAATCCTCCAACTCCGGCAAAATAAGGGGCAATTCTTCATCCGGCAGGAATACGGTCTTTCCGTCCTCTGTGTACACACAGGGAACCGGCTCGCCCCAATAACGCTGACGGGCAAAGATCCACTCACGGAAGTGGTAATTGGTCTTCCTTCTGGCAACACCCAGCTTTTCCAGCTTGCAGGTAATGCCCTCCTTGGCCTCCTCCACCGTCATGCCGGTGAACTCTTCGGAATTCATAAGCTTGCAGCCCTTGCCCAGGTAATTCTGCTTCTCAAAGGCGCATTCGGACACATCCCGGCCTTCAATAACCTGAACCATGGGGATGTTATGGACGATGGCGTACTCAAAGTCACGCTGATCGTGACTGGGAACTGCCATAACCGCGCCGGTGCCATAACTTGCCAGGACGAAATCGCCGATAAACACCGGTACTTCCTTCCCGTTAACCGGGTTGACGGCATAGACTCCCTTCAAGCAGCAACCGGACTTACCCTTGTTCAGCTCGGTACGGTCCATATCGGACTTCTTGACGGACTCCGCAATATAGGCTTCCACCTCTTCCCGGTTCTCTACCCGATCTAAAAGGCTCTCTGTGATCTTACCGTCCGGCGCCAGAACCATAAAGGTGATGCCGTAGATGGTTTCGATACAGGTGGTGTAGATGGAAAATTCACCGCCGCCAACCAGCTTGAAATCTACTTCCACACCGGTGGACTTGCCGATCCAGTTCCGCTGGATCTCCTTGGTGGATTCAGGCCAGTCGATCTCTTCCAGGCCCTCCAACAGCTTCTCAGCGAAGGCAGGCTGGTCAATGACCCACTGCATCATATTCTTCTTCACAACAGGATAGCCGCCACGCTCGGATTTGCCGTCAATGACCTCGTCATTAGAAAGAACGGTGCCCAACTCCTCGCACCAGTTCACAGGCATTTCCACCCGTTTGGCATAGCCTTCCTCATAGAGCTTCTTGAAAATCCACTGGGTCCACTTATAGTAATCCGGGTCAGAAGTAGCGATCATCTTGGACCAGTCATAGTCAAAGCCCAGCTCTTTCAGCTGCTTGGAAAAGGTTTCAATATTTTTCTGGGTAAAGCCATTGGGGTGATTTCCGGTGGAAACAGCATACTGCTCCGCAGGCAGACCAAAAGAGTCATAACCCATGGGGTGCAGAACGTTATAGCCCTGCATGCGCTTCATGCGGGACATAATATCCGTAGCGGTATAGCCTTCCGGGTGACCTGCGTGCAGACCTACGCCGGAGGGGTACGGGAACATATCCAAGACATAGTACTTAGGCTTGGAAAAATCCCACACATCGGTATGGAAGGTGTTATGCTCTTCCCAGTATTTTTGCCATTTGGCTTCCACTTTGCCGTGTTCGTAATTCATGGCCGTTCTCCCTCTTTCTCACTCTTCTATCACAATTCCCCGCAAGTCCACCTGCTGGGCATCTGCCCACAGGCGTTCCAGGGAATAAAATTCTCTTGCTTCTTCGGTAAACACATGGACCACCAGGCTACCGTAGTCCAGCAGTTCCCAGGAATTACCCCGATGGCCCTCTCTGCCCAGCATGGGCTCGCCCAACTGTTCAAGGGTATACTCCGCATAGTCACAGAGGGTCTTGACGTGGGTGTTGGAAGTGCCGGTGCAGATCAAAAAATAATCCGCAAGGGAACTGACTTCATCAATTTTCAGCAGTTTGATATTCTGCCCTTTTTTCTCATCCAACGCCTTTGTCACTGCATAGGCAACTTCTTTTGCACTTAACATACTTTTCTTCCTCTCAAATTACCGTCTGCTGCAAAAAGTCAAGGGCTTCCGCAGATTCCGGGGATATGTCCTGCCCCTTTTGACGGAGCATTTCCAAGGTCATTTCCAGACCCAGTTTTAACGCCTTGTCCAGATCCGCATAGGCCAGCTGCCGCAGCTTCTCCACCCCGGGAAAATCCCGGTTCGGTTCCATATAATCCGCTACATACAAGATCTTTTCCAAGGTTGTCATGTTCGCTTTGCCGGTGGTATGGCTACGAATGGCATCTACCACCCGTTTATTTTCTCCAAAAATCCGCTCCGCAATCAAACTGCCGGTAAGGGCATGGAGGGTTTTGGTATTTTTCTTTGCAAATTCACCCAGTACAATATCATATTCCCGGCACAAAGTCAACTGCAAGGGGCCGTCCAGCGCCTTGGTGATATCGTGAAGCAAACCGGCTCTGGCAGCATCGGTCACGTCAGCGCCCCAGCGCTTTGCCAGGTCTGCCGCTGTATCCCGGCAGCCGAGGACGTGGGCCACCCGATTGGGTTTCAGCAAACTCACCACCATCTGTTCCAGCTCCGCCATAGGCAGGCGGCGGCAGTCTTTATCGGTATCGTAAAAACCGTGCTTGCGGATATAATCCTCTACGCCATCGGGGAGGAATGAACCGGCGCAGCGGAAGATCAGCATTCTGCGAAGCTGGGTGGAGGAAATAGCCGTTACCGGGTTCTTGATCAGATACACCCTGGCACCTGCTTTTTCCACGATCTCTTTCTGAGCAGCAATCTGCTCCGTCTCCCCGGGATCACCCCGGTACAGAACGCCGATAGATGTCTTATTCAGAATCCTTTGGGGTTCTTTCCAGCTTAGAAAGGACAGGAACATATCCGTACCCATCAGCAAAACCAGTTCCTTATCCGGGTACTGGGCTTTTAAGGCTTCTACGGTTTCGTAGGTAAAGCTGGTGCCGCCCCGGGATAGCTCGATATTGCAGACCTCCATATTCTCCCCCACTGCAAGGGACAGCATCTGCGCCCGTTGCTCCGGGGTGGGCGAATTGGCAGGCACGGTTTTATGGGGAGCAATACAGGAGGGGATCAGCAGCAATTTCTGCAAATCCAGTGCTTCAATGGCGTACGCCGCCCCGCGGATATGCCCTGCGTGGGGCGGATTAAAGGTGCCGCCGTATATGCCGATCCGTTCCATTGTTTCGCCCCCATTCTGTCAGTCTGTGTTTTTCAGTTGCCGCTCCCGATCCCGCTCAATAGCCTTGTCAATGGCCATCTGTCTGAAATATTCGTTCCTCTGCTCACGCACTTTTTTGGCAGCCTGCCTACGTGCCTGCGCGCCCTTGCGGACGGGATTCTTCTTTCCGAGGGGTGTTTCTTTCCGGCGTGCTCTGCCGGTCTGATTACGCTCCTGTTGCAGCTTTTCACTAAAACGGTAGATGATAAATTTCGTGCCAATAACGCCAATGCCCTCCGCGCCGGTAGCTTCGCAAATGGCATCACATACCTCTCTGGGGGTGAGCATAGCGCCTTCCAGCACCTTGCCCTTGACCAGCTCTCGGGTAATCAACTGATTCTCTGCCTCGGCGATCACTGCCTCGGTGACACCGCCCTTGCCCACCATCAAGGTGGTGTCAATGGTGGTTGCCTGACCCCGCAGTTCTGCCCGCTCCTTACTTGTCAGCATAGCCTGCCTCCTTCAACTTCTCATAAAAGACCTTCAATGCGTTTGCCCGGTGGGATACCTGATTCTTTTCCTCGGGAGACATCTCCGCGGTGGATTTACCCATAGGAGGGTAGTAAAAAATAGGATCGTAACCAAAGCCGTTCTCTCCCCTGGCTTCCCGGAGAAGCTCGCCGTGGATCTCACCCCGGGCCTGGATCACCTTACCGTCAGGGGTGACCATACTGATGACGCACACAAATTTTGCCTGCCGCTGACCGTCGGGCACGTGCTCTGTATTTTTCAGAAGCAGTTCCAGTCTGCCCCAATCGTCCAGAGAATCGTCAAAACCGTAACGGGCGGAGTAGATGCCCGGCTCACCGTTCAATGCATCCACCGCAATACCGGAATCATCTGCCAACGCAGGCAGACCGGTGGCCTCCATTACAGCCTTTGCCTTAATAAGAGAATTTTCCTCAAAGGTGGTGCCGTTTTCCTCCACATCGATATCCACGCCCAATTCAGATTGCAGCACCAGTTCCATATCAAATTTTTCCGTAATTTTGCTGATTTCCACCAGCTTGTGTTTATTTTTGCTTGCTAATACAACTTTCATAGGATTGTCCTCTATTATCTTTAAATAACACCGAAGATTGCCGCGTCGCTACGCTCCTCGCAATGACACAACTAAATAAGCGCCTCCACAAAATCCTTGGCATCAAAGGGCATCAGATCGTCTGCCTGTTCACCCACGCCCACAAATTTCACAGGGATCTGCAAGGCATCTGCCACAGCGATCACAATACCGCCCTTGGCAGTGCCGTCCAGCTTGGTCAGCGCCACGGCGGTGACCCCGGCGATTTCCTTAAACTGCTTTGCCTGGATCAGGCCGTTTTGTCCGGTTGTGCCGTCCAGCACCAGCAGGACCTCCTTCGCGGCATTGGGCAGCTCCCGTTCCACGATACGGCTGATCTTATTCAGCTCATTCATCAGATTTTGCTTATTGTGCAGCCGACCGGCGGTATCAATGAGAATCACGTCCACGCCCTTTGCTTTGGCAGACTGGATCCCGTCATACACAACGGAGGCGGGGTCTGCACCCTCATGCTGCCGGACGATGCCGCAACCGGCCCGCTGGGACCAGATCTCCAACTGGTCTGCCGCGGCGGCGCGGAAGGTATCACCCGCCACCATAAGAACATTTTTTCCCTCGGCTTTCAATTTGGTGGCAAGCTTGCCGATGGTAGTGGTCTTGCCCACGCCGTTGACACCGATCACCAGCACCACCGAAGGGGTTGTGGACAGATTGAGGGCGGTATCCCCCACGTTGAGCATTTCCACAAGAATGGTTTTCAGCGCCTCTTTTGCCTCCTGAGCAGTCTTAATGTGCTGCTCCTTCACCGCTTTCCGCAGGCGATCCGTCGCATTCACCGATGTATCCACACCCAGATCCGCCAAAATCAAACTTTCTTCCAGCTCATCGTAAAAATCATCATCCAGCTCAGAAAAACCGGAAAATACGCTGCCCAATGTATCGGACAAGGCATCTCTTGTCTTGGTCAGACCTACTTTGATTTTATCAAAAAATCCCATGGTATACTCCTTTATTCCATGATACCAAGATAGGTTTCCATCTGATTCAAATCCAGACGGATCAGTTTACTGATACCCTGCTCCTGCATGGTCACACCGTAGAGCACATCGGAAGCTTCCATGGTGCCGCGGCGGTGGGTGATGACAATAAACTGGGTCTTGGCGCTGAGATTCCGTAAGTAAGAAGAGAACCGTTCCACATTCCGGTCATCCAGCGCTGCGTCGATCTCGTCCAGCATACAGAAAGGTGTGGGACGGACCTTCAAAATGGCAAAGTACAGGGCGATGGCAACGAATGCTTTTTCACCGCCGGACAGCAGTGTGATGGTCTTGACCTGCTTTCCGGGGGGCTGCACACGAATCTCAATGCCGCAGGTCAAGGGGTTCTCCGAGTCCTCCAAAAGCAGCTGACCCTTGCCGCCGCCGAACATCTCCTCAAAGACCTTGCCGAAATACTCATTGATCTTGGCAAATTCCGTCACAAATATCTCTGTCATTTGCTGGGTGATCTCTTTGATGATGCCTTCCAGATCCCGCTTGGCGCCCAGCACATCGTCCCGCTGGGCAGTCAGATAGGTATAGCGCTCATTGACCCGGGCGTACTCCTCAATAGCGCCCAGATTGGGGGTGCCCAAAGCGGAGATCTTCCGTTTCAGCTCTGCAATCAAACGGTTGCCCGCGGCAACGGATTCAATCACCGCCCGTTTTTCTCCGGCAGTGCCGGGGGTCAGACCGTAGGTATCCCACAGCTTATCAATGGTGTTCCGTTCCTCAATAACGGTGGTTTCCTTTTTGTTTTCCAAAAGGGCGCAGGTGCGCTCCAAGGTGAGAATGGACTTGTTTTTCTCCTGAATATCGCCCTCTGCCTTAGACTTTTCCGCTTCAATGCGGGCGTACTCGCCCTGAGCATCAGTCATGGACTGGCGCACCCGGGCAATCTCGGCGGCATTTTCTGCCTGCCGCTTCTGCTGACGGAGAATTTCTTCTTCCAGACGACGGTTTTCTTCTCCGATGGCATCAATATCCGCAAGCTTTCTGCTCTTATCGCCCTCCGCAGCCGCCTGCAACACCCGCAGATCGGCAATATGCGCATTTGCAGTGGTCCGCTCTGCCTCCAATGCGGCAGAATCGGTACGCAGCACATTCATCTGGTCTGTAACCGTTGCCACTGCCTTATCCGCTTCGGACTGAGTACCTTCCAAGGATAAGATCTGCTGCCGTGTCTGGGCCAACTGATCGGAAAACAGAACGATCTGGGTCTGACAGGCAACCTGCTGTTCACGATCGGCAGTGTGACGTCTTTCCAGGCTTTCCAGTTCCCGATTTGCCGCTTCTGCTGCATCGGTAATGGCTTGCAGCCAGATTTCCCGCTGCCGCACCAAACCCTCTGCGGTCAGTACCTGCTTTTCCGCCTCCTGCAACTGCTCTCTGGCGGTATTCAGCTGGAACTCCACCTGATCCGCCGCCCGGCGCGCCTCCCGGAATTCCTCTTCCAGGACTTCCAGTTTCTCGGACATTTCCTGTTCCTGCACAGTCAGCTTGTCCAGCTCATTGGCGCGGCTTAACATGCCCGCCTCTTTATTTACAGAACCGCCGGTCATAGAACCGCCGGGATTGACCACCTGACCGTCCAGAGAGACGATTTTGAAGCGGTTGCCGTACTGCTTTGCCATGGCGATGGCGGCATTGATATCCTGCACGATAACGATCCTGCCCAGCAGATTTTCCACAATCCCTCGGTAGGTATTATCACACTTCACAAGCTCCGAAGCAATGCCCACAAAGCCACTGCATTTTTCGACGCCCTTTTCATTCAGGGTTCTGCCCTGGATCACCGACACCGGAAGGACCGTTGCCCGTCCGCCACCGGTGCGTTTCAAGTAGTTCAGCACCGCCTTGCCGTCCTGCTCGTTGCCCACAACGATCTGCTGCATAGCGCCGCCCAGCGCGATCTCGACAGCCACAGTATAGCTGTCCTCGGTGCGAATCAGCTGGGAGACCGGACCATAGACATTTTTCAGTCCTCCGTGCTTACTCTCCTGCATGATCTGCCGCACGGATTTCTGATAGCCCTCAAAATCCTGCTCCATGGCGCGGAACACCCTTGCCCTGGCGGACACACTCTCCAATTGACTTCTGAGCTTCTGTACCTTCTCGGCAAGCTCATCCCGGCGCTTTGCCCGGGATTCCTGCCGCATGGTGTAACCTGCAATGGTATTCTGGTTGGCAGTGACTTCTTCCTGCGCCCGTGCAAGATCATTTTTGCTTTGAGACAGTTCATCCCTTGCCTGCTGCTCCCGCTCCTGTCCGGTTTTTAAGTCCGACCGGATCTGCTCCATCCGCTGAGTGCTCTCTGCCATACCGGCTTCCAGTGCCTTAGCATCCGCTTCCTTGGCTGCCAGATCACCGGTCAGATTGACCTCCCGGGTACGAAGCTCCATAAACTGCCGGGTGATGCCCTGAGCATCGGCAGTCATCTCCATAAGTTTCTTTTGCAAAAGATCTAAGGTTTCTGCCTTTTGGGTCAGCTCTGCGTCGATCTGGGTGATCCGGACACCCGTCTGCTCCAACTGAACAGCAATACCGCTGCTGCGGTCCTGCTGGCCTTGCAGATCCTCCCGGCTGCGACGGATATTCTCTTCATTATGACCGATACTGCTTTGGAGAATGGCAATCTGACCTTCGATCTGCTGATGGGTACCTTCCAGCAAAGACACCTGATCCCGCAGGGTATCCACCGCGCCGTTCTGATGGCGCAGCTGGACGGACATCTGCTCAGTGGACAGGTACAGCTTATCCAGTTCCTCATGGGCCTGCTGCAACACGAAGGATGCAGAGGCATAATCCTCCTCTGCCTTTTTAGCATCGGCAGACAGCTTTTCCAGCTTGTCCAGCCACACCGCTACCTCCACGCCCTGCAATTCATCCCGCAGCGCAAGGTACTTGGTCGCTTTTTCCGACTGGACCCGCAGAGGTTCCAGCTGCAATTCCAGTTCTGAAACCTTATCGCCGATGCGCATCAGGTTATCTTCCGTATGGGCCAGCTTTCGCTCGGTCTCTTCCTTACGGTGGCGGTACTTGGAAATGCCCGCCGCCTCCTCAAAGATCTCCCGGCGGTCAGCGCTTTTCAGGGACAAGATCTCGTCGATCCTGCCCTGTCCGATATTGGAATAGCCCTCTCTGCCAAGACCCGTGTCCATAAACATCTCGTTGATGTCACGAAGGCGGGCAGACTGGCGGTTAATATAGTATTCACTGTCACCGCTGCGATAATACCGGCGAGTGATCATCACCTCGTCGGAATCATAGGGCAGGGCTCTGTCGGAATTGTCCAAAGTAAGGGTCGCTTCGGCAAAGCCAACGGGAGACCGTTTCTGGGTGCCGCCGAAGATTACGTCTTCCATTTTGGCGCCCCGAAGGGTCTTGGTGCTCTGCTCACCCATAACCCACAGAATCGCATCGGAAATATTGGATTTTCCGGAACCGTTAGGTCCAACGATGGCAGTAATATCGTCGCCAAAGCGAATGAGGGTTTTGTCAGGGAAGGACTTAAAGCCCTGCACCTCCAAAGATTTTAAATACACAGCAAAAACCCCTTATCAAAATAGTAAAAATGAATCAGTTTATTATACCTAAAAAAAGCCAAAATTGCAAGGATTTCTTTCTATTTTTACCCATTGCTTCTTTTCTTGCCTGAAAAACTTTTTATTGCCAAGATCTGTTGCTTTTGCTATAATAAACCCGTTATGGAAAAGAAAACACATTTTTATGTCAGTCTGAAAAATTTTGTGACCTGGCTGGTCGCCCTTTGCATGGTCTGCTCGGCAGTGGCCCGCGTGTTTATCGGTGTGGAAAGGACCGGTGTGTGGAGCCAAATTCTTCTGCCAATGGCAGCAGCCCTGCTGTACGCGCTGATTTGTCTATTGATGGGTAAGGAGCAGTTTTACAAAACTGCCATTCCTGTGTGGATGATGTGCGCTTATTACGCATTTGTGTTCTTTGGTTACGACTTTGGCAAATTTGACATGCTCATCGGCGGATTGTTTGCTGTGGTACTGTTATTTATTGCCGTTTTGTACACCCAGATCACCTGTGGCAAAGTGGCAGCCACCGCTTTGATCCTGCCCATCGCCGCTTTCCCCTTTGCCGCGCTGCTATATCTGAATCGGGATGCGGTGATGACAGCAGATTGGGAAGCCCTTACCTTTTTGTTTCCCGACGGGCTGATGACCTTGGGACTTTTTCTGGTGGTGTTTGCCATCCGCATCCACCCTGCCAACGAATACCATCCCACCTGGGGTGACCGCACCGATGGCCGTCGGATCCGCACAGAGCCGCCTATGAATCAGGTATCGCCCTATATCATGGTCACCCGCTGCACCTCCATGAATCTGTTTGCGGAGTCCTTTGAGATCACCAATATGGAGCGGTACATCCGGCAGAAGCGTCGGGAGGGTATGACCTCCTTTGGCATTATGCACGTTCTGCTGGCCTGTTACTGCCGGACTTTGTGCCGCTATCCTGCACTCAACCGCTTCATTGCCGGGCAGAAGATCTACACCCACGGTGACGATGTGCAGTTCTGCCTGACAGTCAAAAAAGAGATGACCTCCACCTCACCGGAGACGGTGATCAAGGTCCACCTGTCCCCCACCGACACCGCCGAGGATGTTTACAACAAAGTTAACCAGGAGATCGAAAAGGTAAAAAATACGCCTTTGGATTCCAGCTTTGACAACCTCGCCCATACCTTTATGCTGATCCCCGGTGTACTGCTGAAATTCACTGTTTGGCTGCTCAAAACCATGGACTATTTCGGTCTGCTGCCCAAATTCCTGTTGGAGCTGAGCCCCTTCCACGGCAGTGTGTTCTTCACTTCCATGGGTAGTCTGGGTATCCCCCCTATCTACCACCATCTGTACGACTTCGGCAATCTCCCCGTCTTCTGCTCCTTCGGCTGCAAGCGGCGGGCATTGGAGGTGCAGGAGGACGGTTCTGTGGTGCAGCGGAAGTATCTGGATTTCAAGTTCTCCATGGACGAACGGATCGCAGACGGCTTCTACTACGCCGCATTCTTCAAGCACTTCAAACGGATCATTCACCATCCGGAAATTCTGGACATACCTCCCGAGGAAGTCCTGCGTGACATTGACTGATTTATGAAAAACGCCATCTTATCCCATTTTATCACAGAGTGTCCCTGGCGGGACACTCTGTATTGGTATGATACCGTAGATTCCACCAACACCCGTGCCAAAAACCTTGCCAAAACCGGCGCGCCCCACGGAACTGTTATCATTGCCGGCGCCCAATCCGGTGGACGAGGGCGCATGGGACGGAGCTTCTCTTCTCCGGAAAGTATGGGGCTGTATCTGTCCGTGATCCTTAGACCCGGCTGCCCGGCAGATCGCCTAATGCATCTGACCTGCGCCGCCGGTGTTGCTGCCCGGAATGCGGTAAAACAAGCAACCGGTTTGTCCCCGGACATCAAGTGGGCCAACGATCTGGTGTGCGGCAAGAAAAAGCTGGGGGGCATTCTCACGGAGCTGGGCTTTGCAGGATCTACGGTTGACTACGCCATCATCGGTATCGGCATCAACTGCCTGCAACAAAGCGAGGATTTTCCGGCAGAATTACAGGGACTTGCCACCTCTATTACAGAACAGACCGGCACGCCCTGCCCGCCTGCCCGGTTGGCTGCTGCCCTTGTGGAGCAATTGTTCAAAATGGATCAATCGCTTTTTACCCAAAAGACGCTGTGGATGCAGGATTATCGCAGACATTGTATCACCTTGGGAAAGGAAATTTCTGTCGTGCAGGGAGATACTGTCAGACGGGGTATTGCTTTAAATATTGACGATGACGGCGGTCTTTCCGTAGCATTTTCCGACGGAAGCACCCAAACCGTTAGTTCCGGAGAGGTCAGCATCCGTGGAATGTACGGGTACGTGTAATTTTTTGTTGCTTTTTCCTTTGGGATTGGTTATAATATGGATAGAAACAACTTGAATGGAGGTTATCATTATGAAAGTCGTTACGAACATTTTGAAGGTTTTGGCTGTTTTGGCTGCCATCGTAGGCGTTATCTATGTAGCTGCTACCTATGGCGAGCAGATCGTGGCATGGGCAAGAAGACTGCTGGAAAGATTCCGCGGTAAAGGTTGCTGCATCTTTGAAGATGAATGCTTTGAGGATGCTGTGCAGGCAGACGAGGCTGATTTCGAAGCCTGATCCTATCATAAACATAAAGCCCGGGAAGTTTGAACTTCCCGGGACTTTCATTTTATTGGCACATTGGGAAAATATTCCTCTGCAAAATCTACCTTATCCACAGAAAAACTTCTGCCGTTCAGATAAGCAAGGCAACCGGCATCGGTGGTAAATCGGAATGTCAGCTTATAGGAATACAGCGCCTGATAGGTCCTGTCAAACCGCTTATTCAGCTTGCCATACTTGCCGTCACCCAGCAGGGGATGTCCGGCGTGGGCAAACTGGGCGCGGATCTGATGGGTCCTGCCGGTGATCAGCTCGCACTCCACAAGGGACAAGCCGTTATTGCTTGCCAGCACCTTGTAATTGGTCTGACAGGTTTTGGCGCCGGTCTGTGGCGTGTCGGTGACAAACACCCGATTCTTTTTGGCATCCTTGAACAGATACCCTTTTAAGCTACCCCTTGCAGGCTTAGGCGTTCCCTCCACAATGGCAAGATACCGCTTTTCCAGCTCCCGGTCTTTGATCTTTTGATTCAATATCCGCAAAGCTTCTGCATTCTTCGCCGCGATGACAATGCCGCCGGTGTTCCGATCAATGCGGTTGCACAGCGCCGGGGCAAAGGAATTCTCCCCCCGGGGACTCCACTGGCGTTTCTGATACAAATATGCCTGGATATGGTCAATGAGCGTTCTGCCGTACTCCGCGCCGTCATGAGGATGGACCGCAACACCGGGGCGCTTGTCCGCCAGCAGGATATTCTCATCTTCGTACACAATGTGCAGTTTCGGGGTCATCACCGTCAAATAGGCGTTATCCTCCCGGGGCTTTTCAAAGAACTCATCATTGATATACAGTTGCAGCACGTCTCCCTCCGACAGGCGAGTGTCTCGCTCTGCCCGGGCGCCGTTTAACTTGATCCGCTTGATACGGATATATTTTTGCGCCAGGGATGCCGGCAGCAGCGGTACGGTCTTACCTAAAAAACGGTCCAGCCGCTGACCGCTGTCATTGGGTCCAATGGTAAATTCCTTCATGTCTTACTCCCACGGTTACAGGTTGTTTTGCTTAAAATGACTGTCGATCTGCTCGGTGAACTCCTTGGCAGGATTGTAGCCGATCTTCCGCTGGCGGTTGTTCATAGCGGCAACTTCCAGAATCACCGCCAGATTCCGTCCAGGGGTGATAGGAATGGTGTTCATAGGAACTTGCACGCCCAGGATCTCCATGTGCTGCTCCTCCAAGCCGAGACGGTCGTAGGCTTCATGCTCCTTCCAAGGGACGATATTCACCACAAGATCGATCTCGTTTTCTGCTTTGACAGCGCCCATACCGAAAAGCTTTGCCACATTGACGATGCCAATGCCCCGCAGCTCCACATAATTTCGGATCAGGTCAGGGGCAGCGCCGATCAGCTTACTGCCGGAGACCTTGCGGATCTCCACCGCATCGTCGGCGATCATACGGTGACCCCGTTTCAGCAATTCCACTGCCGCCTCACTTTTACCCATACCGCTCTCGCCCGTAAGCAAAATACCCTCGCCGTAAACCTCCATCAGCACCCCATGACGGGTGATTCGGGGCGCAAGGGCGGCGGATAGATACGCGATAATGGCGGAAACCACTGTGCTGGTGGTTTCATGGCAGCGCAGAATGGTAATATCATGTTTCTGGGCCAATTCCAAACACACCGCATCCAAGGGATTATACCGGGTCACCAGCAGCGCAGGGAATTTGTAGGCATAGTAACGATCCAATGTCATGGCGCGCTCTGCCGGAGACAGCTTTTGCAGATAGCTGATCTCCACATTGCCCACCACCTGCAAACGCATAGGCTCGAAGTGATCAAAATAACCGGCAAGCTGCAAACCGGGTCTTGCCACGTCTGCAACCGTCAGCTGGATCTGCTCATAATCGCTGGCCTTATAGGCAACCTCTAATTCAAATTCCTTGACCAAGGTGGTCAGCGGTACACTATAAACATGAAACATCGGCTCACTCCCCTATTCGTACTTGCTTATTTACCAACATTATAGCGGTGACACCGCAAAATAGCAACATCATTTTAAAAAAACTAATTTTTTTATAAAAAAACACTTGCTTTTTGGAAGAATCTCTGCTATCATATCTAAGCGACTGTTTTGAACGCATTGAAATTGATTTATTATGCAGATAGGAGGTGCAGTAGTATGGCGAAGTGTGATTATTGTGGCAAGGGCGTTACCTTTGGTATTAAGGTTTCCCACTCCCACAGACGTTCCAACCGGACCTGGAAGCCCAACGTAAAGCGGGTCAAGGCCGTTGTCAACGGTACTCCGTGCCATGTGTACGCTTGTACCAGATGCCTCCGTTCCAACAAGGTGGAGCGAGCTGTCTGATTCCCCCTGCATCCAATAACGGCGCTGCAATATGCAGCGCCGTTTTTATTTTTTTAGGAAAAAAAAGTCGCTACCGGTGGGTTGGGAAATAAAAAA